>JASHQX010000080.1 GCA_030038895.1 Thermoplasmata archaeon | reverse complement strand
TCGTCGATGAAATTGATCGCGCCGTCGCCGACCGCGAACGCCGTGACCTGACGGCCGTTCTTGATCAATTGAACCTTGATGCACTTGCGGATCGCCGAGTTCGGCTGTTTCGCCTCAACCCCGACCTTCTCGATGACGATCCCCCGGGCCTGAGGGGCGCCTTCGAGCGGATCGGAACGCTCCTTCAGGTGGAGGGTCCTCCGCTTGTAGTATCGGTCCGACCAGCGTCGCCGCTGCCGAAGGGTGGCCAGCCGGCCTGCAGTATTGAGTCCGGAGGGAGGGCTCATAGAGGCGAGGGGCCGAGCCACAGGGTACCCCTATTTAAGGTCCTTCCCGCGTCGGGCCCTCACCGGAGTGCAGAGAGCCGGGACGAGGCATGCGGAAGGGTCTGGCCGACGGCTCCGCAGCGGCCCGGGCGCGTTCCGCCCGGCGCCGGGCGAGCCCGTCCTACTCGGAGTGGGAGTCGCTCTCCTCCGAGATCCGACGATGTCAGCTTTGTCCCCTCGGCCGGACGCGGACGCACGCGGTGGTCTACCGAGGGGGGCTCTCCCCCCGGATCGTGTTCGTCGGTGAGGCCCCGGGGCGGGAGGAGGATCTTCGTGGCATCCCGTTCGTGGGACGGTCGGGACGTCGGCTCGACGCAGCAATAGCATGCCTCGGACTGGGCGAAAAGGAGTTCGGCGTGTTGAACGTGCTCAAGTGTCGGCCTCCCCACAACAGGTTCAACGCGGCCGCGGCCAGGACGTGCCGACCGTACCTCGATCGACAGTTGGACCTCTTGCGTCCGCAGGTGCTGGTACCGCTTGGCCGAACGGCCCTGCGAGCGATCGCGCCGAACGCACCGCCAGTACTGAAGGCGGCAGGGATACCCCTTCGCTCCTCCGAAGGCCGAATCCTATTCCCGCTCCTCCACCCGGCTGCCGCCCTCCGTTCTCGGCGCTGGGCAGAGCGGTGGGACCGAGACATCGCCGCCCTGCACGATTGGCTTGCGGCGGGCAGTGAAAAGAACCATACGGTCGGGCGGTCTCGTTGACCCGTGCGCACGGTGGAACTGTTCCTGCTGGAAGGCTCGTACCAGGCGGTGGACGACGGGGTTGTCGTCGAGCTCTTCGGGCGAACCCGAGACGGCACCCCAACCGTCGCGCGATACTACGGCTTCCGGCCCTACTTCATGATTACCGAGCCCACGGAAGAGAACCGCCAGCGCCTCGCGAGCGACCCCGAGATCGTGAAAGTCGAGGATCTCTCGATCTGGGTCGCCGGCAAGGAGCGGCCGGCCATCCGGGTCACACTTCACCGGCCGTGGCTCGTTCCCCAGTACCGAGACCAGTACCGCCGGCGCGGCGAGGAGACGAGCGTCCTCGCCTGCGACATCCCGTTCGTCCACCGCTTCCTCTATGACAAACACTTGGGCCTTACGGTCGCGTTCGAGGCCGAGGATGAACCGGAGGAGATCCGGGCCCGGTACACGCTCCCGGACGGCCAGGTGGTCCGCGTCGTCACGGCGGACGGTCATGACATCCGACCGGCGGAAGGGTTCCGCCCGTCGCTGCGGGTCCTCTCCTTCGACATCGAGAACTCAATCCGTTCCCGGACCATCTACACCATCTGCGGAGTGGCCGAGGGGGGAGGACGGGACCGACGGACCTTCCGCCTTACCGATTCGAACGAGCGACGGATCCTCGAGGGGTTCGCCCGGGTAGTAGCGGAAGACGACCCGGACGTGATCACGGGGTACAACATCGGCGGGTACGATTTTCCGCTCCTCATCGAACGGGCGCAGACCACGGGGCTCGGGACCCTGGCCCTCGGCCGCGAGCGATCGGCGCCGCGCGAGATGGGGGAGCGGCTCTGGAAGGTCACCGGCCGGGCGGTGGCCGACGCATGGTGGTCGGTCCGCCAGGAGCTCCATCCGAAGCAGGAGACCCTGCAGTTCGTTGCCCGGACTTACCTCGGGGATTCGAAGCTCGACGTCGACCGTCGCAACATGGACGAGGAATGGGCGAAAGGCCCCGAACGCGTCATGGAATATTGCGAACACGATGCCGACCTCGCCCTACGGATCGTAGGGCGTCTGCGCACGATCGAGAAGGCCGCGGACCTCGCGACGGTCGCGCGCCTGCCCCTCGAGGAGGGAATGAACGGCCGTACGTCGCTCTACATCGACGCGATGCTGATCCCCCGCGCCGATGCCCAGGGCGTGGGGGTCCCGACAAGCCACTTCGGGGGCCGAGAGGCCCCGATCGAAGGGGGGTACGTTCACGCGATCCGGCCGGGGCGGTACGAGTGGGTGGTCGTCCTCGACTTCAAGTCGATGTACCCCTCGATCATCATCTCCCGTAACCTCTGCTTCACGACGCTCTCGCCGGAAGGGACGACGCTCGCCCCGTCCGGGGCCCGGTTCCTCGCACCGAGCGTCCGTCGCGGGATCATCCCGGAGATCCTCGCTGAGCTCCTCGCCGACCGCGATCGGTTCCGACGGGAGGCGCGCACCGCCCCGTCACCGCCGCTCGCGACGTACTACGACGGGCTCCAGAACGCGGTCAAGATCCTGATGAACTCGTTCTACGGCGTCCTCGCGTCGAGCTTCTACCGGTTCACCAACAAGGACATCGGGGCGGCGATCACCTCGTTCGCGCGCGAGGCGATCACCTCGATCATCCGCGAGCTCGAGACGGACGGATTCGAGGTCGTCTATTCTGACACCGACTCGGTGTTCGTCCGGTCGCCGGTCGCTTCGCTCGAGGGGGCGAAGGAATTCGGTGAGGGGATCGCCAAGCGGTTCAGCCGCGAGGGGGTCACGTTCGAATTCCAGTCGGTCTACGAGTCGTTCTTCTCGCACGGCGTGAAGAAGCGGTACGTCGGTCGGACCGCCTGGCCCCGGGAAGAGGTCGTCGTTCGGGGGTACGAGACGCGCCGGACCGATGCGTTCGACTACCAGTCGAGCGCGCTCCTCGAGGTCTTCGACCTCGTCCTGAAGGGAGACACCGACGGGGCGATCCGCCGGTCCCGCGAGCTCGTCGCGGCCGTGCGCAACCGCGAGGTTCCGGCCGAACGACTCGTGATCGGCCGGACGGTCCGCTCCGAGGAAGAGTACAACGAGTCCACCCGGGACGCCCTGCCGTTCCTGCGGGTCTTCAAGCAGCTGCGCGCCGAGGGGTACGACGTGATCCCCGGGATGCGGGTCTCCTGGATCGTCACGAACTCGCGCGAGAGCCCGCAGGCGATCGAGCCGTGGGTGGACGGGCGGCCGTTCACGAAGGAACCGGACTGGGAGTACTACGCCGACCGGGTCGCGCAGACCCTGGGGCGGATCACCGAAGTTTTCGACTGGGACGCCGCGGCGCTCCTCCGGGGCAGTCACCAGCGCCGGCTGGGCTCGGGAGACCACGGAACCCCGACGGCCGCGGGCGGGCTCGGTCCTCCCGCCACACTCGACACCCCGGTGAGCGAGGTGGGCAAGCCCGCGAAACGTCGGGGCACGAACAAGAGCCTCGCCGACTTCCAGTAGGTCGGAGCCGCTACGGTGCGGGGCCGGGCTGCTCGAGTACTTTTGGTCCGCCGGGGGTCGTAATCCCCCGAAGCGCGAGCAATCCTCCGACTACCGCCACGGGAATGCCCAGGATGGCGACGAGGGGCAGACTCAGGCGCAGGACGACCGCGGACAGTAGCAGCGTAAAGACCGGGATCCCGGTCATCAGCATCGGCGGGAGGACGAGCCCGGCCCGCTTGATCGCGGCGAAGTAGAGTACCGGGGCAGCGAAGAAACTCGTGAGCCCGAGGGCGATCAGGACTGCCCATGATTCCCCCCCGACCAAGACGAGTCCGCTCCATCCTCCTGGGATCGCCGGAGCGAGCAGGACCAGCACCAGACCCGATGCGAACATCGACTGGCCGACCACGGCGGTGGGCGGGGACCGCTCATTGGCCCGGGCCGCGAGGAGGAAGTACCCCGCGACGGAGAGCGGGACCGCCGGCACGACGATCCAGCCGAGTGGGGGGATCGCCGATAGGGTATGGCCTCCGGCGATCGTCATCGATCCCCCGACGAGGCTCAGCACCAAACCGACGACGAACCAGGGAGACCCGACCTCTTCACGGTGGACGCCGAACACGAACGCGACGACGACCGGCGTCGCGACAACGTCCCCGATCAGGGAGAGGAGAGAGGCATCCACCGGCCCGGTGAGATATGTCGAGGCGAGAACGGAGAGCTGCATTACAACGAGGAGCGAAGTGCGGAGGTACGCCGCGGGTTCCCGCCACATCGCCCGGAAGGCCCGGCCCTCTCCCGAAACGAACGCGGCGATCGCGTAGGCACCTCCTCCGATGAGGAACGGATAGACCAGGATCGCCGACGGGCGGGCTGCCGGAGTGATCGACAGCACTAAGATGTAGTACGTCGCCCAGCCGAATGCGGCCGTCAGTGAAAGGACGATCGCTCCAGCTCTCGACCCCGGGCCGGACGCCATGCAGCGCGGGCAATTGGCTCGTCCGCTAATCGTTTCGCCGTTCCGAAATTCGGCGGCCGCCGACTACTCGTACCCGCTGTAATGCAGTCCCAGGGACGGAAGGGACACTCCCGATCCCCGCTCGACCCGGCCGATCTCCACGGCGTCCCCACCCCCCGCCCGGACGAGCCGTCGGCGAGTCTCGGCGAGGTGCTCGCGCGCGACGATCGCGACGAAGCCGATTCCCATGTTGAACGTCCGGAACATCTCGTCGTTCGCGAGACCCCCGAGAGACTGGACCCACGGGAAAAGCGAGGGGGGTTCCGGCCAACGGTCGAGGACGAACTCGACGTGCGGGTGGAGGCGGACCAGGTTTCGCACCCCCCCGCCGGATATGTGTGCGAGGCCGTGGGTCTCCCCCCGGTCGGCAATCGCGTCCGCGATCCGGGTGTAGATTCGGGTCGGGACGAGCAATTCCTGGCCGACCGGTGTCTCGGTGCCCGGCCTCGGTCGCGTGAGGTCAGTCCGGTATTCCTCGAGCAGCCGGCGGACGAGGGTGAAGCCGTTGGCATGCAGCCCATTCGACCGGAATCCCAGGATTTGGTCCCCGGGTCGGATGCGAGCCCCGATGACCGGATGCCGCCCCCGCGGGAAGAATCCGAAGGCAGTACCTCCTAGGTCAATTCCGGCCACGATATCCGGGACGATCGCGGTCTCTCCGCCGAGGAGGGCGCACTCAGCCGCCTTGAGCCCGCGGTTTAGGCCGCGACCGATCGCGCTGAAGGCCTCCGGGTTCGGATGGGCGCAGAGGATTGTGTCCACGAGGCCCGCCGGCCGGGCCCCTACCGACGCCAGGTCGTTCACGTTCACCCCGACGAGGTCCTCGCCGACCTCTTCCCACCGGCCCAACTGCTCGGCGAGCAGCGTCTTTGTCCCGACGGTGTCGGTTGTGACCGCGATCGTTTCGCGACCGATGCGGACGAGCCCCGCATAGTGACCCGGCAGGTCGACCGGCCGGCCGTGGCTCGGAGGCGGAACGTACCGGACGCTGGCCAGGAAGGCGGAGAGCGCCCGCGACCGGACCGATACGTCTACTCCAGCCCGGGCGTAGCTCCAGCCCGGGTCCCTCCCCGCGGCTTCCATAGGGAACGGCAAGCCTTGGGAAGGGAATTACGCTTCCCCCGTCGAGCAGGGTAGGGCTCTTTACGGGCCCCTACGTGGTCAATCCGATGCCTCGGGCGGGCGTCGAGGGCGAGCAGCCCGCGGACGGGGACATCGCTTGGATTCTTGCCGGGCGCGCCTGGATTCGCGACCGACTCGAGCCGGTGGAGATTGCCATCGACAACCGCGGCTGGATTCATTCGGTCGGCAAAGTGCGGACCGGCGCTCCGCACCACGACGTCGGCGACGCGGTGATCCTCCCGGCCGCCACCGACCTCCATGTCCACTTTCGCGAACCGGGGGGACTGGACGCAGCCGAGAACATCGCCACCGGCTCGGTTGCGGCGGCGCTCGGCGGCGTCACGCTGGCCGGGGACATGCCGAACAACCTGCCTCCGATCGCCGACCCCGAAGCGCTCGCCGACAAGGCCCGGAGGGTTGGGGGTCGCTCGGCGGTGGACCTGCTCCTCTACGCGAGCGCCTCCCTCGACCACCCTCTCGAGCGACTCGCATCCCGCGCCGGGGGGTTCAAGATCTACCTTAGCCCGACGACCGGAATCGACGCGGTGCCGAACGTGGCGGGGACGGCCGAGCTGCTCCAACGCCTCTCCGACCTTGATCTCCCGGTGTCGGTCCACGCCGAGGACCCGGCCGCCTTCGCCCATGGTCTCGACGCTCAGAACCCGGCCGACTGGAATCGCCGACGGCCGCCCGAGGCCGAGCTTCGCGCAATCGATCGACTCCTGTCGCCGCCACCCCGGCTCCGTCTTCATGTCGCGCATGTCACCACCCAGGAGTCGGTCCGCCGGCTTCACCTGGCAGGCGTGTCGTTCGAAGCCACTCCGCACCACCTCCTTCTCTCCGACCGCTCGGGCCCGGACGCGCGATTCAAGGTCAACCCCCCGCTCCGGCCGGAGGAGGAGCGACGGGAGCTCTGGGCCGCGTTTGTTCGGGGCGAGATTCCCTGCCTCGCCAGTGATCATGCCCCGCATTCTGCCGACGCGAAGGGCCTCCCGTTCGACCGGGCCCCGAGCGGCGTGCCCGGGGTGGAAACCATGTTGCCCCTCCTGCTCGCGAGGGTCCGTGCCCGTGAGCTCGGTCTGGGGACGTTGCTCGCCGCGGCGTGCGATCGGCCGGCCCGCTGGCTTGGGCAGCCCCTCGGACGGATCGCCCCCGGTCACCGTGCGAACCTGGTCGTGGTGGACTTCCGCAACCACCGCCCGCTCTCGTCCCGGACGCTCCGGACCGCGTGCGGATGGACCCCATTCGAAGGATGGGAGGCGGTGTTTCCGCGGGAGCACTACCGCGACGGTCGACGGATCGTCGAGGACGGCGAATACGTCGGAACGCCGGGAGGAGGGGTTGTCCGCCCTGAGTACGTCCCGGTCGCGAAGCGATCGCCGCGTTAGCTGGGAGGAGCCTTCCGGGGCGGGGCTCCGGGCCCGGAGGTCGAGGCAGAGATGCGGCGGCGAGGCGGCCAGCCCGGGGCGAGGACCCCGGTAATCTGAAGAACGAGGTAGACCGCGACGATCACGACGAGCGCGATCAGCGGCAGATTGAGGAGTTCGAAAAACGCCGAAATTTGGCCCCAGTCCGATCGAAGAACCATCCCTGCGTAGATGAATCCTACGGCGTAGGGGACCGATCCGAGGACGGTGAAGAGGCCGAACCGCACGGGGTGCATTTTAGCCGTGCCGGCGGGGTAAGAGATGTAGGCGCGGATGACGGGGACCATCCGGGCGAGCCCAACGGTCGGCTCCCCATACCGCGCGAAGTAGGCGTCGACGCGGGCCAAGTGGCGCGGCTCGAGCCTTAGATGTCCGAGCCCGAGACCGGTGATGCGCTGACGCCACCATCGCCCGATGGCGTAGGCAGCGAAAGCGCCGCAGAGGCCGCCGGCCAGCGAGACCGCCACGGCAGCGGTGAACGAGTAGGTGCCTTCCGCGACGAGGAAGCCGGCGAACGGGAGAATCACCTCGCTGGGGATGGGTGGCAGTCCGAGGCTCTCGACGATCATCAGGGCGAAGAGCCCGGGCAGGCCGACCGTCACGAGAACGGTCACGATGAGGCCGGTGACCGCACCGAACAGCGAGAACGTCACGAATGGGTGCCTCCGGCCCGCTCGGCGCTACGACGGCGTCGCAGGACCGTAGACAAGGCGGAACGGGACCCCGAGATGCGGCTCGGTCCGGGCCGGTATCCCTTCGAACTCGAGCGGCACCTGGCACCCCCCGCACGAGACCGCGGGCCGCTGGCGGCCGAGGACGATCGAAAGGGCGATCCCGACCTCGATCTCACGGGGTCGTTCGGGCGAGGCGACGATCGCCCGATGCAGCTCCTCGAGGAGCTGCGCCTCCTCCGTGGCCGAGCTCGTCAGGGTCATCGAATCGTACGAGCCGGTCCCCCTTCATAACGCTCGCGAAGGTGGGGGCGTCGGGTTCAGTGCTGGGTCTGGTCGCCCGAAGTCCCCTCGCTCGGGGGCTCGCTGGGCTTCTTCGGCGCCCGCTTCAGGATCTCGCTCGAGATCTTGTCGAGCTCGGCCATGAGCGAGTCGATGTCCGGCTCGCCTTCCGCGGCCGCCGCTCCGCCACCGGCTGCCGCGCCGGCGGCTGCGCCGCCCGCCGCGGCTCCGGCCACAGGTACCTCGGGGAGTCCATGACCGACATCCTCGGGAGTTTCGAGATAGGCCGGGGCGGCCGTCGGGGGCGCCGGCGGGGCTTGACCGCCGGCCCCCGGGGGCGGCCCACCACCAGGCCACGGCTGCACGGGGGGAGGACCCGTGGTGGGCGGCTGACGGCGACGCCGACGCAGGATGAGCAGCGCGGCGAGAAGCGCGACGACGACTAGGACCGCCGCAATGGCCAGCCAGTCGTAGGCGGAAAGGCCGGACGGAGCCGAGGACGGCACACTGTACGGCGTGCTCGTTTGGGCCGACGCGGCGCCGAAGTTCGGGGCCGTCGCCGCCGCAATGACCACGCTGAGCATCGCGATCCCCAGGACAATGGGGACGATGCGCTTAGCTCTGAGATTCACAGCGTCACGCCAGGGAGCGCGGCTCCCCGGTCCGCCATGAGGCGGGGTCTATGTAAACCTGACGAGGGGGGCCGCCAGTTATACGGACGGGACCCGCAGACCCGTTCGAGGGGAGCCGGGGCACAGGGGTACAGGCCTTTTGGTCGGCACACGGCTGGCGTCCGCGGGGGGACGTTCTGTGCCGTTCCCATACGTCGAGGTGTTCCTTGGGCTCCTCGTGGTCTACATGGGGTTCTCGATCTGGTCCGGTCTCGACTCCCGGTACCCGATCGCCGCAGCGCTGGTGCTGCTTGTAGCGACCGCCGTCGTCGACGCGACCGGAAACGTCGCGATCGCGAACACCCTCGCCGAGTACGTCTTCTTCCTCCTTGGAGCCGGGGTGGTGCTCCTCCTGATCGACCACGTCCGCGAATCCCGACGACCGAGCGGGGCCGGCAGGTCCCTAGCGCCCCCGACCGAGGGCAAAACGGCCGAGACGACGGAGCCAGGGAAGGGGGCGACCGACCAGTCGCTCGATAGCGTCGAGCAACAGTCGATCCCCGTCGTCGACGCTTCGAGTGACCAGCACGAGTACGACGAACAACACCGCGATGCTGAGCCCGACTGGCACGAGAACTAGTCCGGAGAGGGGGATGCGGGCGATCGCGAGGAGGATCGCCACGGGAACCGCCGTCGCGACCAGCGGGATGAGGAAGTGGCGACGGAACGGGTGGACGTCGGAGAGCAGGATCAGCTCACCAAGGGAGAGGACGTAGAACGCCACGTTCGCGGTCGACCATGCGACGGCCGCGCCGACGTAACCGTAGGACGGGATCAGGGCGAAGGAGAGCGCGAGATCGAACGCGCCCGCGATCACGGCATTGTAGGCGAGCAATCGGGTCTGTCCGTAGACCACCTGGGCAGTGGTCGAGGGCCCGAGGAGGGTCGTGATGAAGGCCCCCGTGACCGCAATCTGCAGTGGCAGGACGACCGCGCTGTAGCTCGAACCGTAGACGAACCCGAGCGACGCGCCCGGGAGAAAGACGAACAGCACGAAGAGCGGTAACGAGACGAGGATCATCCATTTCGTGACCGTGGCGTACGTGATCCGGATCGAATCCGAGTCGTCCTGTCGGAGGAACTTGCTCGCGACGGGCAGGAAGATGAACGACGCCGCACTGATCCCGATCTGAATCAGCCGGGCGAGCGTGAGCGAGTTCGAGTACGTGCCGATCTCGCTCTCGTGGTAGATGCCGAGGATGAGGGTGTCCCCCGAGCCGGTGATGCTGGTCATCACCCCCACCACGAAGAGCGGAGCGGCGAAGCGGAGCAGTCGGCCAAGCGCCTCGGGCGCTCTCGGCCCCGGGGGCAGGCGACGGGAGAGCCGCCGCCAGGTGTAGATCAGGATCATCGCGAAACTCACGACGTTCGCGAGAACGTAGGCGACGAGCGCTTCGAGGTAGCTGATGCCGGTCGGCGGGATCACGACCGCCACGAGCAGGAACGCTACGAAGAGTGCGGGGCTGACGATCTGGACGAATACGGCGTTCGGAGTGACGTCCTCGTACCCCTGGAAGATCGATACGATCAGCGAGGAGAGGATCGTGGTCCCGAGCGCGACCGAGAACAGCTGGAGCGCTTTCGTGATCGCGAGGGAGGCGAGCGCCGACCCGATCATCGGCGCGAAGAGAAAGAGGAGGACGGAAGCTCCGACCGCCGCGGCACAGCCGATGAGAAGGGTTGCCCGGACGATCGTTCGGCGCTCGGCGTCCGAGCTCGCGTAGGGGATCTGGCGCGCGATCGCGTTCGGGAAGCCTAGGGTCCCGAGCGAGGCGAGGACGCCGATGAGGGTCAGCGCGAAGGTAAACGCGCTCCAGTCCCCCTTGGAGATGCTGCGGGTGACAATCACCCTCGAGGCGAACTGGAAGCCGACGAGCAAGAGGATGGCGACGAGGAGGAAGAGGGTCCCGCGCGTGACCGTGGAGAGACCCTCCCGGACCTCCGCGGTGGTATCGACCCCCACGCTGTTCGCCCGCGTGCCGGCTGTGCCGGGACGGTAAATACATAGCGGAGTGCCGGCACAGGTCTTCTTTTTGGGCCGGTCGCGACTCATCCTTGCGTGAGCCTGCCGGGTCCGACGGCGGGCACCTGGGCCCTCGGCCTCCTACTCTGGGCGGCGGCGGCCGCGGTGCTGGGCGAATCGCTACGGGTCGTGTTGTCCCGCTACGTTCCTGCCTGGAGGAACCGGGAGCCGATCCAGCGGGGCCTCACCGACTTCTATCTCGGAGGCGCCGCCCTCTATCTCGTGGCGGCGCTCCCCGTAGGGGGATTCATCACTCCCGTCGTGGACGGGCTCCCGATCGCCGGTGCCCTCGGACTATTGCTCTTTGTCTTCCTCCGCCGCCGGTCGGCGAGCTCGCTTCTGCTCGTCGACTCGCTTCGGTTGCTCGCCCGACCGGCGTACCTCTTCGTCCTTGCCTCGGCCGCCGGTCTCTTCGTCCTCGAGGTCGTGGTGGCGGCCCCGATCGGAACCGGCAACACCTTCGACTCCGGGCTGCTCACGACCTACACCGCGCTCCTCGTGAACGGCCACTCGATCCCGTTGTCGTTCCGCCCGTACGCGACCCCGTCGATCCTCTATCCGCAGGCAACGACCGTCTGGCTCGGCTGGGCCCAGGAGGTCCTCTCACTCCCGCCGGCGCGGACGAGCCTCATCGTGACCCCGCTCTTCTTCGGTCTCGCGCCCCTCGCCGCATTCGTCCTTGGCCGACGGTGGTTCCGCAGCGATCGCGCCGGGCTCGCCTTCGCTCTCGCATTCGCCTGGCTCGCCCCGGCAACGCGGGGGATGGTCGCCGGCAGCAACGATTTCGTCTTTGCCTTCCCGCTGGTCCTCCTGCTCGCGGGCGAGACCACGAGCTGGGTCCGGTCCCTGCCGACGTGGGGGGACGCGGTCGGCTTCGGACTCCTGGTCGGCTATTCGGCGGCGATGAACCCGGTGGGGGCGGAGTGGCTCCTCCCGGCCCTCCTCATCACGGCGCTCCTCACCCGGCCCGCGAGGGCGGGCCGGGCGATGCAATGGATCGCACGCTGGATCTCGGCGGTCGCCGTGGCCTTCATCGCCGTCATCCCCTCGATGATCGTCCTCGTGGAGGGACATGCGAGCCCGGGGTTCATCCCCGGTGCCTCGGCAGCGCCGGCCGGCACCCCGACCGGAATCAGCACCCCGCAGTTCCTCGGCAGCATCGATCCGTTCCTGTTCCGGACCGAGGATATCCAGCTCTCCCCCGTGCCGGCGCTGCGGCTCGAGCTCGCGGTCCTCCTAGTCCTGGGCCTCGCGCTCCTCATCGTCGTCGAGCGACGCTCGGCTCTGGGAAGGTATCTCGATGAGTTTCGGCGCTTCGCGCTCGGCGCGGGACTCTCGCTGGTGGCAGGGCTCGCACTGATTTGGTGGGCCTCCACGGGGTTCGGCCCGGCCATCGCAGCCTCGGAGCTCACGAGCGCCGGGGAGCTGTCGATCTGGCTCTTCGCCGTGTACGTCCTGATCGCCGCAGTACCACTCCTCCTGGCGCTCGAGCGTGTATGGGGAGTCTGGCCGACAATGACCGCCCGCCCCGCGGCCCCCCCGGTTCCGGCCCCGTCGGCGTCGTGGCATCGGACACGGAACGGCACCGCGCGGGCGCTCGTCCCGCTCGCGATCGCCCTCGTCATCGTCATGCCCGGTGTCACGCTGACCCCGACGTCCCTCGCGCCGGTCCTCACGCAGTACTACCACGATTTCGGGAACGTCTCGTCGAACGACTTCGCCCTGCTCGAGTACGCCGGGTCCCACTTACCGGCCGGGGCCCGGGTCCTCATCGCCCCGGGCAGCGCGGCCGATTTCCTTCCCGGATACGCGGCGAATGTAGTCCTGCTCTATCCGCTCGTTCCCGGCTGGGAGTGGATCAACGCCTCCTACCGGCTCGTGGTCGACGAGCTTTCGAACGCGACCCTAAACCCCTCGGGCCTCACGGCCCTCGCCGCGCTCGACGTTGGGTACGTCATCGTCACCGGCAACTCGACCGTCCTCTGGCCGGCGTTCTCACCGGTGCCGTTCCTCAACGACCCGTCGACGTTCCACGAGTTGTGGAACGAGGGCGACGCGTACTTGTTCAGCCGGGTCTAGACGAACTCGTCGAGAAGACTCTCCCGTCCCTTGAGTCCGGACGGCTGGTTGACGAGCGGGCCCGCGGCGAGCACTTCCTCGAGGTCCTCGTACGTCGGCTTGTCGACCGCGTAGAACAGACCGATCGGGATCTTATCGCCCCACTCGAGCGACCGCTGCCAGGCGGCGACGATGTCCTTCGGGTCGTGGCCCGAGCTCTCGAGCTTGTAGAGCCGCTGCCGGAAGAAGTCGAACGTGTTGATCTTGTTGTACGTCACGCAGGGGGAGAAGACATCTACAAACCCGAACCCCTTGTGCTGGATTGCGCCGGCGACAAGGTCGGCGAGGTGCTTGACGTCTCCCGAAAACCCACGGGCGACGTACGTCGCGCCGCTCGCGAGCGCGAGCGCGATCGGGTCGAGCGGGGCCTCGATCACGCCGAAGGGGGTCGACTTCGTCTTGGCTCCCATCGTCGAGGTCGGGCTCGCCTGTCCTGTCGTGAGGCCGTAGATCTGGTTGTCCATCGTGACGTACGTCAGTTTGACGTTGCGTCGCATCGCGTGGATCAGGTGCCCCACTCCGATCCCAAAGCCGTCCCCGTCCCCACCGGTCGCGATGACCGTAAGGGTGTGGTTGCCCCATCGGATTCCCTCGGCGAGCGGGATCGCGCGGCCGTGGATCCCGTGGAATCCGTACGACGAGAGGAAGTGCGGGAGATTCGAGGAGCACCCGATCCCGGAAACGATGACGACGTCCTTGCTCGGGATCTTGAGCCGCTTCAGGGCCATCTCTACGCTCGCGACGACCCCGAAGTCCCCGCATCCCGGGCACCACGTCGGCTTGACGTGCGACTTACCGATGATCGGGAACTGCGGCCCGGCGGGCGAGACGATCGGGGCCGCGGCACTTTCCGCCATAATCAGAGCACCTCCTCGGCGCGCTCTAGAATCTGATGCGGATAGAAAGGCTCTCCGTCGTACTTGAGGAACTGGTGGGGGAACTCGATGCCCATCTCCGCTCGGAGGAGCTTCGCGAACTGACCGGAGTAGTTCCCTTCGACGAGCAGGGTCTTCCGGGTCCGGTCGAACATCGATCGGACGCGGTCCGGCTCGAGCGGGTAGAGGGTGGGGAACCGCAACAGGTTCGTCGCTTTTCCCTTCTCTTCGAGGATCTCCATCGCGTCGCGCACGGCGCCCACCGTCGAGCCCCACGCGACGAACGTGAGGGGGGCATCGGTGGGGCCCTCGAAGAACGGAGGGGGAGCGTCCCTCGCGAGCCCTTTGAGCTTGCGCATCCGCTTCTCCATCATCTTCTCCCGGATCGCGATTGATTGGGGGATTCCCACTCGGATGTCCGAGATGTCTCCGCCCCACTCGTCATGCTCGTCCGAGAGGGTGATGTGGTTGAGCCCCGGCTGGCCGGGCAGGGCGCGGGGCGACACCCCGGACTCCGTGTCCTCGTACCGCCGGTAGTCGTGCCCGTTGGGCTCGACGGTGTACGGCGAGGGGATGGGGACGTTGAAGTCGAACGCCGACCGGTCGATTCCCTCCATGGCTTCGGCGAGGTGGAAGTCCGTAAGTTCGATGACCGGCGTCTGATACCGCTCAGCGAGGTCGAAGGCGGCGATCGTGAGACGGTACGCCTCCACGGGGTCCGCGGGAGCGAGCACCGCCCGAGGGAACTCGCCCTGGCCGGCGCCCATCACGAGGTTGAGGTCTCCCTGCTCGGTCTTGGTGGGGAGGCCGGTCGACGGTCCGGCCCGGGCGGCGTCGACCACCACGACCGGCACCTCCGTCATGCCCGCCATACCGAGGCCCTCGGTCATGAGGGCAAAACCGCCACCGCTGCTCGCGGTCATCGTGCGAACGCCGGCGTATGAGGCACCCACCGCCATGTTGATCGAAGCGAGCTCGTCCTCGGACTGCTTCACTACGATGCCGAGCGCGTGCGAGTGCGCCGCCAGCCAGTGCATGATCGAGGTCGCGGGCGTCATGGGATACTGAACGAGGAACTTGCATCCCGCCGCCGCGGCGCCGAGCGCGATCCCCTGGTTTCCCGTCATCAATAGCTTCGGGGCGCCCCTGGCCGAGAGGGCCCGGGGATGAGTGAACCCCTGCTGCTCCGCGAACTTGTATCCGTCCGCGCTCGCCCCGACGTTCCACTGGACGATCTCTCCTGCCTTCTTGCCGAACGAATCGGCGAGGACGTTCTGGACGACGTCGAGCGGGATGCCGGCCAGGAACGCGGTCGCACCAATTCCGGCGGCGTTCTGCAGGACCGACTGGCTCGTGTACTTCCGTGCGATCTCGAGGGTCGGCACGCCCATCAGCTGGAGGCCCGCGGGGACGTCACCCGGCGTGAGCGTGAATTTCTCCGGGTCATAGATGATCGTGCCGTGTTCCCGAAGGATCGGCGCGTGGACTTCGACGGTCTGGTGGTCCAGAGCATAGAGGATGTCGGCATGGTCTCCCTGGCTATGGAGCGGTCGCTCGGCGGCCCGGACGGCAAACCAGACGTGGCCGCCCCGGATCACGGATTGGTAGGCGTTCAGGCCAAAGACATTCAGGCCCATCCGGGTGAAGCTGCGGCTGACTGACTCGCCAATCGAGGCGATCCCGTCGCCCGCTTGTCCCCCGACGCGGACGGCAATCTCCTTCATGGTAATAATCGAGAGTTTCGGCTTATTAAGCGGTTATGTGAAGTTGACTTCCGTAACTCTTAGAGGGTTCACCGATTGGGTTCCGCCATGGCCCCCCGGGTGACCATCCTTCTCTTCGCGACGGCCCGGCTCGCGGCGGGAGCATCCGAGCTCCGCTGGCCGGTCGAACCCGGCGGGCTTCCCCTGGGGTCCTTGGTGCGCTCCCTGGGAAGTCGCTACCCGAAGCTGGCTCCCATCCTACCGACCTGCCGCTTCGTGCTTAACGGCAGGTACGTCGTGAGCCGGGCGACTCGAGTGAGGCCCGGAGACAAGTTCGCGGTCCATCCGCCCTATGGGGGAGGATGACCGTGAGCGTCCACTTGACCCGACGACCGCTCTCAGTGGCCGCAGCAATGCGGGTCCTCTCGGGTCCGGGGCTAGGGGGAGTGGTGGTCTTCGCCGGCCGGGTCCGCCCCGACCGGACGCCCGCGGGACGGGTCACGAAACTGGAGTACGAGGGCGACTTGGCCCTCGCCCGGTCGGTCCTCGCCGACCTTGAACGAACCGCCCAGCGTCGATTTGGGGCCGTTCGCATCGTGCTCTGGCATCGGTTCGGCACTATCAAGGTGGGCGAGGTCTCCGTTCTGGTGGGGGCCGCCTGCGGCCATCGATCCGCCGCCTTCGATGCCGCGCGCTACTTGATCGAGGAGCTCAAGCGCTCGGTCCCGATTTGGAAAACGGAGCGAGCACGACCCGCGCGTCGACCGCGACGACCCCCTTACCGGAGGCGCGGACGAGCATCGGGTTGATGTCGAGCTCTTGGATCTCCGGCACTTCGACCGCGAGCTGGGAGATCCGCTGGAGTGCCTCCTCGAGCGCCGGCAGATCGCTCGGAGCCTCGCCCCGGACGCCCTTGAGGATCGCGAACGACCTGACCGACTCAATCATCCTCTGGGCGGA
>JASHQX010000079.1 GCA_030038895.1 Thermoplasmata archaeon | reverse complement strand
AGGCGGCCCACCTCCCCACCATCTGGGCGACCGAGGTCCTCGAGGGTTTCACGAAGGGCGGTCTCCCCACCCGGGCCGAGGTGACGGACGCGGCGATGGGAGAACGCGCGGAGTGCGTGATGCTGAACAAGGGGCCGTATCTTGTGTCGGCCGTCCGGTCTCTCGACAGCATTCTGCGGAGAATGCAAGCGCACCAGGCGAAGAAGTCGGCCCGCCTACGGCACCTGAACGTCGCGGAACGGTTCCTCGGGGCCGATTCCCGATCCGGGGTCCGGGCCCGGGACCGATACACGTGATCGGCGCACGACCGGTGGCTCGACCGCCCGGAAGGGATGGTTCCAAGCCCGGAACACCGTCGGACGGGACGGAGGCACGACGCGGGCTATGCCGCCTCACTCCTCGACGTCGAAATAGATCCGCACGGTCGCGTGGTACTCTCCGACCTTCTGGTTCTTGATGCTGCCTTCCAGCTCGGCCACGCGGAACCATTTCAGATCGCGCACGGTCTTGGCGGCGGTCGTCACAGCGTTTTCGGCGGCCTTGGCGAACCCCTGCGTCGAAATCCCTACGACGTCGATCACTTTCTGGACCATGGTGGCTCCGTGAGCGGAATCCTGTCGCACGACATAGAGCCTCCGTTCCACTCCCGGAGTTCCCCATCCTCGGTCCGCAGCCCGAATCCGAGGTCGCTGCCGATCCGCCCGGAAGCCCACTCGCCGGTTGTTACGGTGGTTCCCAGCCCAGGATCCGTCTCGCGGGTTGGTTGTCACAGAACACTCGCCATTCCGCGATCCGTCCCCGTCGGACCACTGCCTGCCAGGCAGCCGGGATCTTCCAGTGATTGCGCGGCAGGAGGCGACTGTTCACGCGACAGGTGGCCTCCGCGCTTCCGAACACGCCGACGACATTGCCGCGTTCCGTGAAGCGATCCGCGGTGACCCGGTAGTCCGGGAAGAGATCGAAGTACGCTTTCCACCCCGCTCTCAGCCGTTCCCGGCCCCGCACCGACTGCGCCAACGCGTCGACGAACAGGTGGTCGACCGTCACGAGCCGACAGATCCCGTCGACGTCGTGCGCGTTGATGCGGTCGAGGAAGCGTCGAACCACGGCGTGGACTTCGCTGGCTGCCATGAACGGCCGAGCCAGGTCGCCGACGGAATTCAGGACTCAGGAGGACGCTGACGAAGGGGGGAGCGACCCCGGAGTATTCCGTCGACCTCCTTAGCCCGGTCGGACCACCAGTTTCGCGACCCAGGGATAGTTGGCCTCCAGGAGTCCGATCGCCACCGAGTATCCGCCCAGCGTGTCATGGGAGAGAACAGCGGTCGTGTTCGAGCTCGCAGCGCCGACGGCGATGGCATAGAGCCCTCCGAGCACGACATCGTCGTGGAACGTCTGATTAGCGTCGATGAGATCGAGGCCGTAGTAGGTGCTGTTCGTGATCGAGTTGTGGGTGATCACGGCCGGGGCGCCGGGTCCCTCCACCAGGATACCCGCGTCCACGAATTCGACCGCATTATGCTCGACTATCGTCCCGGGCGTCAACCCCGCGAGGAAGATCCCGAGGTCCTGATCGTCGTAGAGCGGATCCACGCCGCACGGCGGGACGATGGGGAACGGCGCGTTCGTGCAGGTGAAATCCTCGATGGTGTTGTACAGGACGGTCGCCGACGTATAGACCACCGCGATGCCTCCGTCCGAGCCGGCTTCACCGATCACGAGGTTGTTGGTGACGCTCGACACGCCATAGACCACAATCCCGTAGGCCGCCGTGTAGGGACCCGGACCGACCCGCACGAGATTGTCGCTGATCGAGGCTGTGCTCCCGCTCGGTCCGCGAACCCCTCCCACCGAGATCGAGAAGATGTCGAACCCCTGGGTCTCCACGTGCTTCACGAAACCGTGGCCCTCGACCTGAAGGTTGGTTCCGACGCCCGGCGGGTCATCCAACCCGATCGAGATCGCCCGGCCGAAGGAGATCATGCCCGGGCTGCCATGGGTGGTGCACGGCTGGTCGAGATCCGGATAGGGTCCGTAGGCCACCACGTTGGCGTCCCAGACGTGCAGCGTCGAGTTGTCCCGTACACCTACCCCACCGCCCGTCGCCACTCCGATGCTGTTCGCCAGCATGCATTGCTCGGTCACCCGGATGGTAAGATGCGAAAGCTCGACCGTGGCGTGATTCCCCACCTCTACGACGAACACGTTTCCGAGGGAATCCGGAGTCATGTTCGTGGGCGATTGGAGGATGGTCTTCCCTTCGCCCGCTCCCACAATCCGGACGCTGTGGTTGATCTGGAGCTGGCCGACGAATGTTCCCGGGTGCAGGTGGATCACGGCGCCGGCCAGGGAGGAGTCAATCTCGGCCTGGATCGGAGCGGTTGTTCCCGCACGTCCAACGGGAGTCACCCCGGACGTCGACGCTTGGATTCCACGATCGGAGGCCGCCGCGCTACCGACCACCGTCGGAATCAGGGATAGGATCAGGACCGCGACCAACACCGATACCGACGCCAGCGTTCCGATTCTAAGATAGGCATCCTTCCGCATGGGCTTCCTCACACACGGGCGGAGCGAAGAGCGTCCGCCCTTATGCGGCTATTGATTGCGGCGGATTTTCCGTCAATGGTCGCGATTCCCGACGGCCCGCGCGAAAGGGGACTCGACCTCGAGTGCGTTTTCCTTGACCCATCCAGTCGCCCGTGCGAATCGCACGGTAGCGTACGAGGGAAAACATCATCGAAAGGCATATGGCTCGGGACCTCGTGCCTCGAGCGGTCCGCCCATCCGATGTCCCCTGAGCTGGCCGGTTCGTTTACGCCCTCGAGTCGCTCCTCCGTTCGTCTCCTCGTCGTCGATGACGAGCCGATGTTCCGCGAGGAGTTCAGCTCCATGCTCTCCGACGAGGGCTATCAGGTGTCCTCAGCGGGCTCGGTCGACGAGGCGCTGGCTTTCCTCGAGCGAAACCGGTTCGACGTGATGCTCTGCGACAACCTGACGCCCCGACGGCCCGGGGAGTCCCTCGTGGCGGAGGTTCGAGAGCGGTGGCCCCGGACATTCGTGGTGAGTGTCACTGGTGCCGCGTCGGAGCGATCCGCCCGGCGCCTGCTCGAAGAGGGCCCGTTCTACCATGTCATGAAACCCTTTCGGTTCGATCAGGTCGTTCGAGTACTCGAAGTGATCCGGAGCGAGATCGACCTCCGAGCACGGATTGCGCCTCTCCA
>JASHQX010000078.1 GCA_030038895.1 Thermoplasmata archaeon | reverse complement strand
GTCCGAGAAAGCCACTCATAGAATCCGGCCGTGTCGCCCAATGCCCCGTAGGTCCACGCGATCGCCATGGGATGAACGGTGGGATGGGCCGGATCACGACCATGCGACTCGGCCCAGGCCCTCGCTTGATCCCGTCGGCCGATCGACGCGAGAAGTAGACCGTACCACACGTTGGTCTGCTGCGGGTCCGGATTGAGACGTTCGAACGCCGCGAACGCCGCGACCGCCGCATCCATGTCGGAGCGTTTCGCGTTGACGAAAGTCTTGTACACGTAGGCCATCTCGAAACGCGGATCGAGCGCGAGTGCTCCGTCCAAGCGCGTCAGAGCTTCCCGATCGTCTCCCGCTAGCCAGGCCCGGACTCCGAAGTGGACCCAGATGATCGGAGAGAGCGGATCCGCCTCCATGGCGCGACTGAGCTCGATGTTCGCCTCGTCGTCCCGACGTTGGGTCCGTAGCAGGAGCTGGTACCAGTGGTGGGCGGGGGCGTAGCCGGGACTGAGATCGATCGCCGTGAGGAACTCCCGCTCCGCCACCTCCCAGTCGTACTGGCGAGTGAGCGCGAGGCCGAGGGAGGCGTGAGCCGCCGCCAATCGGCCGTCCAGCGATACGGCTCTCCGCGCCGCTTCGACCGCGGTCGGTCCGATCTCGGACCAGTCCATTCGGCCATTGTCGTCGAGAACGGAGTAGCAGTCGGAGATGCCCGCGTACGCCTGGGCAAAACGGGGATCCAGATCTCGGGCCTCCTCAAAACACTTCAAGGCTGCGATCACCGATTCGTTCGATCGGTTCGTCCAGAGGGTTCGACCCTTGAGGTAGAGGGAATACGCGTCCAGATTGCGCGTAGGGGGCCCGGCCGGCCCCGATGGAGGCGTCAGGGTGAGATGGAGCGCAGCCGCCACGTTCTTCGCGATCTGGCTCTGGATGGCGAAGATGTCATCGAAATCCCGATCGAAGGTCTCGGACCAGAGGTGCTCCTCGGTGGTGGCATCGATGAGTTGGGCGGTGATTCGAATGCGGGAGCCGGCTTTACGGACGCTGCCCTCCAGCACCGTCCCGACGTGGAGCTCTTCGGCGATGCTAGAGAGGCTCTGCCGGCTGCCCTTGAACCTCATCACCGAGGTACGTGCGATGACTCGGAGTGGTGGGGCTTTCGATAGCTCCGAAATGGTCTCTTCCGTCAGCCCATCGGCGAAGTACTCGTCCTGGGGATCCGGGCTGATGTTTGCGAACGGCAGAACGGCGATTCGATGGGCCAGGAGACTCTGGGGCCCGGTCGGACCCGGTTGCCAGGGCAAAACCACCCGATAGAGTTCGACCGGGTCGCGGATACCCTTCAGCGGGCGCGACTTCAGTTCCTCGAACTGGAAGGCGACCTTCGAGTGGACCTGGTCGAACACCTGGCCGGAGACGCAGACGCCGCCCGGTTCGGCCACGGGCTCGATTCGAGAAGCGATGTTGACCGCGTCTCCCATGATGTCCTCGCCCCGCACTTCGACGTCCCCCAGATGGATCCCGATCCGGAGAAGCAACGGTCGACCGTGGGCCTCTTCGTTCCGCTCGTGGACCTTCTGCTGTACGGCCACCGCGCACTCGACGGCTTCCAGAGCGTTCGGAAACTCGACGAGCATCCCGTCGCCCGGCGTCTTGATGGTTCGTCCGTGATGCGCTGCGAGGATCGGAGTTGCCAGTTCTTCCTGCTCCTGAATCAGGCCGAGCGCGCCCCGTTCGTCCTGCTGGGTAACTGAGGCGAACCCCGCGAGATCGGTGAACATGATCGCCGCGAGTCGACGGGCGCCCACGCGCTGCAATCGGCTCGGCCTAGATTAACCCCCCGATACGGACCCGTGCGATCGCGGAGCCCGATCTCGTTCCGGGTCATCCAAACCGGGTACCTGTCGACACTTCCCCAGGCACTCGAAGAAGGAGGGGACTCCGTCGGGCCCGCCGGAGAAAGCGTGAGTGCCACTACCGCTTCGCCTGGCGAGCTTCGGACGAGCGGATATCCCCATTTCCGGGTGAGCCCGGTCGCGATTCACATCGCGGCCGGAAGAAGGACTGCCTACTTCGAGCGTTTCGCGAACTCACGGATGCCGGCCGAGTCCTCGTTGAACGCGGCTTCCCATGCGGCCCGCACGACTCCTTCCAGCTGAGCGTCCAGGACCATGGCCGATCGCATGTCCCCGTAAACGGCGACCTCCGTCTGAGACCCATGAGGGGTGTACACCGTGAACATCTTCGATCCCGCCAACGGGCCCTCGAGCGCTTCAGCGACCATCCCCAAAGGCGGGAACAAGGTGACCCGATTCGCGACCTTCACCCAATTCCCGTTCATGTTCTGCTCCCAAGAGACCACGAAGGAGGTATCGGTGAGAGGCTTGACGGACCGGTTGCGGGAATTGCGATGGGCGCCCCCGTGGGCGTTCGGGTCTCCGAGGTACTTCCACACGACATCGACTGTGGTATCGAACTTGCTCCCTTCTTGGTCCGTGATCCGCACCATGACCGTCGAAGGTGGTCGGGGTAGATTAAGCGCATTCACGGTAAACTGGGGTAGAGTCGGTAGAATCTCTCCCGGGACGAGATCAGGACACTTCTGGCGACGCTCTCGGAAGCGGAGGTCCGCACTTGGACTCGCCACGCGAACCTGTCGGGCGGTTCCGAACGAAGTTGAGTCGAGTCCATGGAACCCTGATTAGTCGCAACGTCATCTGAGCCGCATGAAATTTAGGAGACTTGGGCGGACCGGGGTTCTGGTCAGCGAACTCTGCCTGGGAACCATGACCTTCGGCTGGCAGGTGGAGGAGGCCCCGAGTCATGGCCTGCTGGATCGCTTTGTGGACGCGGGTGGGAACTTCCTGGACACTGCCAACGTCTATTCGGACGGAAAGTCCGAGGAAATCATCGGCAAGTGGCTCGTGCGTCACAACCGGGAAGGAGTCGTCCTGGCGACTAAGGCGCGGTTCCGGACGGGCGACAGCGTGAACGATCTCGGGCTGTCCCGAAAGCACCTCTACCGCGCGGTCCGGGACAGCCTTCGGCGATTGCATACGGATTACATCGATCTTCTGCAGGTCCACGCCTGGGATCCGCTCACCTCGCTGGAGGAATCGTTCGGGACACTCCATCGGCTCGTGGAGGACGGGCTCGTGCGCTACATCGGGGTCAGTAACTACCGCGGCTGGCAGTTCGAGAAGGCCCTCCAGTTGTGCCGTTCCCGCGGCTGGAACGAACCCGTGAGTCTCCAGCCCCAGTACAGTCTCTATGCGAGGGCGACGGAATTCGAGCTGATCCCCATGTGCGCGGCGGAGAACATCGCCGTGCTCCCGTGGAGTCCGTTAGGGGGCGGTTACCTTACTGGGAAGTACAAGAACGGGGTGCGCGCTCCTCCGAGCGGCACTCGAATCGCCGAATCGAACGACGTCGAGTTCTACGCTCGTCGTTTCGAGAACGAGCGCGCGAACCGAATCGTGAAGGCGGTAGAAACCGCCGCGAGGGAGGCGGGCAAGACGACCGCTCAGGTCGCGCTAAACTGGCTCCTTTCCCGCCCCGCGGTCACCGCGCCGATCATCGGCGCGAGAAACATCGATCAGCTCAATGAGAACCTCGGGTCGACCGGATGGTCGCTCAGTACCGATCAGGTCGCGGCCCTCGATCGGGCCAGTGAAATCGAAGTTACCTATCCGTACGATCGGAGAGCCGAGGAGCAGCAGAGTTCGGACCGCCCGTGGGCCTGAGCCGCCCCTTCCCACAGGCGAGGGCCCCGTCTCGAGTGGCGCGGCCGGACCGGGAGGATCGACAAGGCTTGGATTCGCGAAGGTCTGGGAGGTTTGGACCATCCGAAGGTCTTCGTGGTCGGTCTCGCCGAGATGGCGATCGAGACCTTGGAACTCCTCCGAAACGAGCTGGGGATCTCGGAAGACGACCTGGAGTACGAGTTCTTCCGGGGTTACTGAATAGGAACGGCGGCCCTAGACGATCGGCTCGAGCGGTGGCTCGCGAATTCCCCGCGAACGCAGTCCCAACCCCACCAGGAGGATCAGCACTCCCGCGACGAGCACCGTCAGGAACAGGGCCGACCCGAGCGGGGTAGGGTAGTAGCTGGGCACGGGGTAGATCCATCCCTTGGCCATGAACTGAAGGACGATCCCTGCCAGCGTCGTGATGACCCCGATGATGACGAGGGCTT
>JASHQX010000077.1 GCA_030038895.1 Thermoplasmata archaeon | reverse complement strand
CGACCTGCGCGACTCCCGCGAGCTCGATCGGAACCCGATGGCGTACGTCGGGTCGGTCAGCCTGACGCCGTATCTCGCGCGCGAGTATGCCCCGGCCGCGCGCCGGATCGCGGCGATCGCCCGCCTCCTCGAGGACGTCCCCCGGCTCCTCGGCTATGGTCGGGAGAGACTCCGCCCACCTCTCCCGAAGCCGTTCGTCGACCTCTCGCTCGCGATCGGGGGAGGACTACCGGCGCATCTCGCCGAGGCGCAGACGTTTGCCGATCGGGTGGAGCTCGGGCCGGACATCGCCCGGGCCCGGGAGATCGCCGAGCCGGCGATCGCGGAGTTCCTCGCGTGGCTCCGCGACGAACACCTGCCCCGGGCGACCGCCGATTTCGCCCTCGGGGGGGACCGGTTCCAGCGCCTCCTGTTCGTCCGGGAGGGGATCGAGGCGCCGTTCGAGGAGGTCCGGCGGGCCGGGCAGGCCGACCTCGCCCGGAACCAGGCGCGTCTCGCCGAGATCGCGCGGGAGGAGCGGTCCCCGGTGGAGGAACTGTTCGGGCGATTGAACCGCGATCACCCCTCCGCCTCGAACCTGCTCGAGACCGCCCGAACCTACGTGGAGGAGACCCGCCGGTTCGTATCCGAGCGGAAGCTCGCGTCCATCCCGGAGCCGGCGGTCTGCCGGGTCGAGGAGACCCCGGTCTGGGGGCGCGCCCTCTCGACGGCCAGCATGAACCCACCGGGCCCGTTCGACACCGCCTCGTCCGAGGGAATATACTACGTCACCCCCGTCGACCCGGCGTGGACCGCGACCCAGGCGGAGGAGTGGCTCCGCTCGCTCAACTTCGCGATGCTCCGGAATATCACCGTCCACGAGGTGTTCCCGGGCCACTACCTCCAGTTCCTCCACTTCCGACGCTCGTCGGGCTCCCTCGCTCGGAAGGTTTACCTCTCGCCGTCGTTCGTCGAGGGGTGGGCCCACTACGTCGAGCAGCTCGCGATCGAGCTAGGGCTCGGCCGCGAGACCCACGCGGCGGAGGTCGCCCAGATCCACGACGCCCTCCTTCGGGATTGCCGCCTCCTCGCCTCGATCGGACTTCACACCGGGGAGATGAGCCTCGAGGCGGCGACCCAGCTCTTCCAGCGCGAGGGGCACTTCGAACGCCTCCCGGCCGAGCGGGAGGCGATCCGCGGCACGTTCAATCCCGAATACTTCTGCTACACCCTGGGGAAGATCGCGATCCTCAACTCGCGAAGCCGGTTCCTCTCTTCGAGGTTCGGCGGCGACCTCGGCGCGTTCCACGACCGGCTCCTCGCGTTCGGCTGCCCACCGATCGGTCTACTGGACACGCTGATCGCGGACGGGGCGCTCGCCTGAACCCCCCGTTCGGTCGGTGAGCGCCTCGGCCGGTCCCGCCTCCCCGACACCGGGAGAGGGGGCGCGGGCCGCTTACCCGTCCCCCAGCGAGCCGTTATTCGCTCATGGGTCCCTAGCGAGGCGATGGGTATCCCGAAACCCGTGGTCGAGGAGCTCCTCGCGGAGAACGAACATCACGAGTGTCCCGACGCGCCCGAGATCTGCGTGCGGCTCGTCGCCCTCGCCGACCTCCCCACCCGGTTCGGCGCGTACCAGGTCGCCGCCTTCCGCAACCGCTCCGACCACAAGGAGCACGCCGCCTTCGTTCACGGGAACGTCTTCGACGGCGAGCGGGTCCCCGTCCGCCTCCACTCCGAGTGCCTCACCGGGGACGCGATCGGTTCGTTGCGATGCGACTGCCGGGACCAGCTGACCGAATCGCTCGAGATGATCGGCAAGATGGACCGTGGCGTGGTCCTCTACCTCCGCCAGGAAGGCCGAGGGATCGGGTTCGCGAACAAGATCCGCGCCTACCAGCTCCAGGACACAGGGTACGACACCGTCCAGGCGAACGAGCTCCTCGGCTTCAAGCCGGACGAGCGGGACTACGGGGTGGCGGCCCACATGCTGAACTCGCTCCACATCCGGTCGATCCGGATCCTGACCAACAACCCGTCGAAGATCGCCGACCTCACCCGCCACGGGGTGAAGATCGTCGGTCGGATCCCGATGCCGGTGCTCCTCAACGAGCACAACCGCAGCTACCTCGAGGTCAAGCAGCGCAAGCTCGGCCACCTGCTCGGTCTCGAGCAGACGGACGACCTCGTCGACTACGCCGACGACGCGGCGCACTAGTCGTCGGAAGTACGGGCCCGGTCCGACTCCTGGGGCGCCGGCGGAGACGGCGCCGATGTTGGGACGGTGTAGTGCACGGACGGGCCGGCCAGGTATTCGAGGACCTTCTCCTCACCGAACTCCCGGCCAATGTCGTACGCCTGCCGAAGGACCGCAGCCGACTCTACCGACGAAGGCGGGGGCACCACCCAGGAGGTCGTTTCCACCGGCGTGGCGTGGCGGTTCAAGCAGATGAGGACCGCCTCGAGATTCGGGAACGCCAGCTGGAAGAGGCGGAGCTGGAGCAGGACGTCCGGCGGCGGGGGGATCGCCGGGTAGCTCTTCATCTCGTAGAACCGTTGGCGTCCGTCCCAGTAGTCCGGCTGCGCGTACACCCCGACCTCCCCGTTGATGACGAT
>JASHQX010000006.1 GCA_030038895.1 Thermoplasmata archaeon | reverse complement strand
TCCGTCGAGAATCAGGTACAGCCCGTTCCCCCGGTCGCCCCGTTTGACCACGGTCTCGCCTTTATCGAAAGAAAAGACCTCCGCCCATTTCGCGAGCTTCTTCCGCTGGCTCTCGGATAGCGTACCGAGGATCGCGACCTTCTTCAGTCGTTTCGCAAGCTCGCTCGTCGGAAATTTCACCGACTGCGACACGATAGGCGAAATTCCCTCCCGGAATTAATACGTATCTCGGATGCCTGAGATTCCGACCTATGGGAGCGTCCTTAAGGGACATCAAACGGCGCTGAGTGAGGATGCTTTTCACGCGACCTCGGAGGAGGTTTCAACACACAGGCTTCACCGACGCAGTAGGACGAGCGGGACGGTGGGCACGAGAAAGCACGGAGGACCACGGAATTTGTGGCGCTCCGGGCTAAGAAGAGCTGCACCCATCAGCAATATTGTGCACGCTCTGGACGAGTACCCCCGACGACGGTTCCATTTCGGATAGAAGTCGCCCCGACTCCGCTCGGGGCTATGACGTATCCGACTGTAAGGGGTCGGTTCGCTCGGTGGCGAATATCTGAGAGGCACGTCTCCCCCTTGATTGCGGTCGAGCCGGTGGTCCGGTTCTCTCTCGCGCGGAGACGATGCACTCGAGCTAGATCGCACCCGACGCGCACATTGCAAGTGAAAAGTCTCTCATTGGACCCTCAAGTAGCGCGACATCGACCTACTGCAGATTGGTGGAATGGGTCGACATGTAAGATTCGAGGCGATGAGAACTTTGAAGGTGAACCGGCGCCGACAGATCTCGATCCCAGAAACTGTTAACGGAGCGAGTGTCTAGATGGTCGGAAACTGTGATCGCGGGAACCCGTCCGCGCGCGTCCCTTCGGCGAAGACATTCGACGGCGCGCTCGGGTCGGCTCGGCCCCTACCTCCCTGCCCTCCTCGCACTCACGGTTGTCCTACTGGCCGCGCCCGGATCGAGCCTAATCCCCCACGTATCCGGCGCAGGGTCCGGCGTAGGGTCGGCCCACACTGCCACTTGTGCTTCCCTTGCCTGCGCTCGCGGATCGTGTCCGTGGGCCTCTTCGGCGCCTCGACCAGCATCGGGGGCTAGCCTTCGGTGTCCGGTCCCTCCGCCGGGGACCCCGACGGGCGCCCGATTGTTTACGTCGGACGGAATGAACCAAGCCCCCAGTGGAGACCCCAACCCGGCTCAGGATCTCGCATGGGGCCAGCTCGAGGGACCAGGTGCTACCGCGGTCGCGGGAGGAGGCTTCGCGTCGGACCCTATCGGCGATGAAGCCGTGCTGTTCGGAGGAGCGAACGGAAGCTCTCTATCTGCGAACACCGAGGCCTACAATGAATCGACGAACACCTGGAGCCGCCTGACTCCCCCTGCGGAACCTTCGGCCCGGGCGGACTTTGCCTTCGCGTCGAACGTCACGGCCAGGACCGCCGTCCTCTTCGGGGGAATCGTTAACGGGTCAGATCTGCAACCGGACAACTCGACTTGGATCTACTCGTTCACGCAGCAGACGTGGACGAATGTGACTTCGGGCATCGCTCCGCCCGCCCGGGAGGACGCGGCGTTCGCGATCGATCCCACGTCCGGCTTCGCGTTCCTATTCGGGGGATGGAATCGGGACTTCGGGCCCACCAGCACGGTCACCTACAACGACCTCTGGGAGTTCGGCCTCTCCAGCCACGTATGGACGGAGCTCGACTCGCAGGGGAGCGTTCCCCCTCCTCTCGAAGGAGCGAGTTTCGCGTGGGATCCCCAGAACGGTACCCTCCTTCTCTACGGCGGGTGCTACCCTTGTTCGTCCACCATTTGGTCCCTCGACCCCTCCACGGTCACGTGGACCAAGCTACCGTCCGCGGCCGGGGCAGTACCGTCTCCGAGGGGAAGCGGCGCATGGAGCTGGGATCCCGTGGATCAGGCCGAGGTGTTATTTGGCGGAACGAACGGTCTGGAGACGTTCAACGACACCTTCCTCTACCTTCCCACGAGCAACAGTTGGATTGACGAGTCGACCTCGTCCGCCCCCTCCTCACGATCGGTCCCAGCGTACGCCTGGCTCAACGTGACCGGCAACGAAACGCTCCTCGTCACCGGCGGCCAGGGTCCTCCCACGGTTGCCCCCGCCCTCTGGAGACTGGCTCCTACGGCGAACCTCTCGGTGGAAGTGCAGAACGCATCGAGCGGCGCCGCCGTGACTGGCGCGCGAGTGAGCATCGGGAGCGCCTTCGAAGGGACAACGAACGCTTCGGGATACCTCAATCTGACCGAAGTCAACCCGGTCGAGATCCTCTTGCACGTCTCGCGCTTGGGCTATGCGGTCGGCGGAAGGTCGTTCTGGCTTCCGCCAGCTTCGTCCACCTCCGTTCAGCTCAACCTCACCCAGGTTGCACCGTCCAACGTCAGCTTCCATCTCTTGGCGAACGGCACGACCGCCTCGCTCGGTGGGGTCGTCGTGAACCTTACCGTGGACCACCAGTTCCTGGACGAATCGCCGGTGACCACAGATTCTTCGGGTTGGGCCAACTACACCCGGGTACCGACGGAATCTCCCGCACCGCTGGCGGTCGCCATGGCGACATCGTTCGAGAACTACAGCACGAGCCAGAACTTCTCGTTGCCTTCGGGTTCCAACATTGAGCTCACGCTCAACATGACTCCCTATCCACGGCTCGAGATCGAAGTAGCGGGCCTCCTCGCGAACGCCACCCAGGCGCCGGTCCAAAACGCTCAGGTCACCGAGAACGGTATTCCGGTCGGGC
>JASHQX010000076.1 GCA_030038895.1 Thermoplasmata archaeon | reverse complement strand
GCCCCCTGGGGCTCGAATCCCCCCCGGGGCTTCTCCCCCCCAGGGGCGCGTCGCACGTCCCACGTTTGAGTCCTCGTATGTTCCCCGGTATCAACTTCAAGAGGCCGGGGAGGTGTCGGAGCCAGATGACCCTCCGGTTCAGCTACACCGGCATCCGAGTACGCGCCATGGACGAGTCGATTCGGTTCTACACTGAGGTCCTCGGGATGGAAATCGTTGAACCGGCTCAGCCAACTCCTCCCACCAACGGAATGGTCGCGGGACTTCGGAGCCCGGGATCTTCCCAGCTACTCGAACTCAACTGGTACGAGCCGGGAAGTCGGTTCGGTCCTCCCTACTCTAACGGTGAAGAACTCGATCACCTGGCCTTTGAGTGTGATGACGTGGAGCAGGTCGTACGGGAACTCGAGTCCAAGGGCGCGACCGTTCGGGTTCGCCCACGCGAGATTGGTAGTCCACAGGGTTGGAACGAAGCGTTTGTCGAAGACCCGAACGGAATATGGATCGAATTGATCCCAATGAAGGTGAAGCCCGTCACGAGGTGAGTACTTTGGTCTCGGCGATGCGGTCCACTTGGTGAGCCGGGGGCCTCTCGAAGGGCGTGCTTCGAGCACAGCCGGTTCGAGAAAGCCCATTACAATCTAAGAATTCATGAAGGAATCGTGAGCAGGGTCGTCCGGATCTCCCAACGTGCCCAAGTCCTCGCGGATACGGGCGGCGAAATCGAGTGATTGACTATGGGTCGAGGAACTAGCTCAGCCCATTCCCTTGGAACGTATACCAGACGTTCTCACCGCCGGGGAATCCGTTGAGCAAGTTCGCGTTGATCGACGCAACGTTGACCCACGGCGCGACCGTGATGATCGAGTTCGTCTGCTCGGTGTTCGCGACCAGATTCAGCAGACTGTAGACCGCGTCGATCTGGTTCCACTCGATGGTGCCCTGAGCGATGTTCAGGTTGGTGTTGGCGACGTTCGCCCAGTAGAGCGCGGACTGGAACGCGGGACCCTGGCAATCTTGCGGGATGGACTGCTGGTTCGCCCAGTACGTCAGGACCGACCAGCCGTCTCCGCTCACACAGCTGGCGGCGCTGAAGGCCGGCTGCTCGAACAGCTGCCAGGCGGTCGTGTCCCCCAGTCCGTAGTTTGCCCAATAGTCGAATGGCTGCGCATAGTCGGCCGCCCACCCCGTGAAAGCGATCGCCCAGGGGGTCTGTCCGTTCGGTAGGATGCTTGCATAGACGATCGCGGGCGATTCCGGGAAGACGTCGAAGACGATCGCCCCGCCCGAGAGCGCCTGCACCTCGCTGCTCCACAGGTTCAGCACCGACTGGTGCGTTGGGTCGCCGAGGAAGTAGAGGGCCGGGATGTGCAGCGGGTTCGGCGCGCTGTACCCGCCCGGCCCGAACTGCGGGTCGTAGATGGGCGAGCTCGGATCGGTGAGCTGGGCCCAGTACCATCCGGCCGAGCCCGGAGCCGAGGCCGATGGGTTGGGATTTGTGAACTGTCCGGTCGTGACGTCGTAGTTCGGCCAACTGATGTTGGTCGGGTAGTAGTCGCCCATGTACTCGGGGATGAACCCGCCATAGTTGAACCCGTACTGGATCCCCTCGATCTGGTTGAACTGGGCCTGGACGGAGGCGTACGGGTACGCGGCGTCCAGGAATCCGCGGAGTCCGATGTAGGAGAGCGTGTTCGGCTGGATATTGACCGGGTACGGATCGTACGTTCGGAGCGAGGAAACGTCGATGACGGGGTTGTAGGCAAAGTTGAAGACGTCCGTCGAGGGAGCGGTGGTCAATTTGAGATCGCCCTTCTGGACGAGTGCGAGCATCGTGGCGGTGTCGGAAGGCTCGATGCTGACGAAGTCCGCTTCGCCGGCGACCGTCGCCTCGATCCCCTCGGTGTCATCCGACTCCCAGTACACCGTCACGCTCTTCGCGTACAATCCGGGCGCCGGTTGGCACCAGGAATCGCCCGCGCAACCCGCCGGCTGCACATACGCCGGGTTCGCGACGAGCGAGTAGCCAATCGCCGGGTTTGCGTTCTTCAGGTAGTAGGGGCCGCTCCCGACCTCGTTGAACGCCACGCCCGGTTCCAAGGTCGGGTAGTCGGTAACCGCGAGCCCCTCGTACGTGTCCCACGACACCGGGCCCTGGGACGCGACGAAGCTCTGGAACGCCGTCGTGTTTGTGCTGCTCACCCCCCCAGGCAGCAGCACCGGGAAGTCCCCCCCCGTGCTCGGGAAGCCTGGCACGGTCGCCCCGTTCGCGATAAACCAGCCCGCCGGTACCACGTTCGCCGCCGTCCCGTGCGACATGTACGAAAGGAACGCCGGCCACGCCTGCCCCGTCCCGTCCACTCGGAACGTGATGCAGCCGTTCCCGCTCGCTCCCGACATCGCCGACGCCGGGCAGAAGCTCGAGTCGTTGACGAGCATCGAACTGAGGATGTTCTGCGGCGTGTTGTTGTACGGCGCGTGGATCCCGCCGTCCCAGGCCGGGTTCCCCGTCGGCAGGAGCGCCTGCGCCTCGATCCAGCCGGGATTCACCTCGACTTCGGGAAGGTCGGCGAAGGCGAGTTCCCGCGCGAAGGAGAAGAACACGTCCGACGGGTAGACCGGCCACGACTTGCCGGTCGTTGGGTCATAGAACTTCGCGGTCTTCGCGATCACGAACGTGTAGTTGTAGCCGTTCACCAGCGCTGACTCACCGTTCGGCTCGCTGGGGAACTGCGAGGTGCACTGCGGGCTGCCCGGAACGCACGTCGCGATCTGTGGAACGTAGTTCGTGTACGCGGGTCCGACGTCCGTCCCGTTGTACTGGATGAGGTCCTGGAAGATGTTCAACGACACCTCGGCCCCTACCGTGTAGTAGTCCGCCGCCGGGTCCAACGTCACCGGGCCGCCCGGCGCGATTTCATACGCCACGATCGATCCCGGGTGCGGGCTCTTCGCGACCGGAGGAGTGCAGTACTTGCACCCGAGCGGGGTGCCCACGGGCGCCACGTAGACCGCCCAAGTATAACTGATCGGATTGCTCGCTCCCCCCGGACCGGTCGAACTACCCTTTAGCGTGATGTTCACCGTGCCGGGCGTCGTCAGCGCATAGCTGCCCGTCGCGGACGTTCCGCCCGAGTAGGTCTTCTGGACCGCCCCGGGGCCGGCAACGATTGACATCGGTCCGTTCGACCAGCCGGGCGTCGAGGGCATACCGACGTACGCCGCGCCCACCGTCACGGTCGTCCCGACCGTGACCCACGGCTCGAAACCCCCCGAGCCGTTGTTGAAGGTCGTCGAGATAGAGGGATACGTTCCCAACGAGAAGTTCCCGAACGAGAGATTGACATTGACGGGGAAGAGACCAGATGTTCCCGTATGGACGAGTCCTGCCGTATCGGTAACGCCGGCGGCCATCACATAGAGCCCGGCGTTGGTGTATTCGTGCGTGATGGTCGGGCTCGCCGAAGGCGTGGACGTCCCGTCTCCCCACGCGATCGAGTACGTCCGGACCGTCTCAGAACCTGTCGGAATAACAGTTCCCGAAAAAGCTTGATCCGCCGTAAGCTGCGCATACTGCTGCCCGTACCCGGGCTGTTGCGGCACGAATAGCGTCACGTCGTTTGCTGTCGACGCACAGGCCGTGGATGGCGTGCAGGTCGTGCTGGAACTCTTGCTCGGCCCCGCCGACTGCAGGACCAGATAGCTCACCCCAGCGATGACCAGGATCACTACAACCAGGACAACGCCTGCAACGGTGGGGG
>JASHQX010000075.1 GCA_030038895.1 Thermoplasmata archaeon | reverse complement strand
ATCTCAAGCCGCGTGATCGCCCGAACCGGAGGAGGAAACGTGACCCTCTTCGCGCTCGACGCGGGCCAGGAGCTCAGCGAGCATGCTACGCCCTACGACGCGCTTGTCATGGTTCTCGAAGGCTCGTTGAAGCTGAATGTCGGAGGGACTCCGGTTCAGGCGGAAACCGGCACGGTCGTACGCATACCCGCCAACGTACCGCACGCGGTCGAGTCCCTCGAACGCTCGAAGATGCTCCTCGTCATGCTTCGGGAATCCGGTCGCTGACGCAAGGGTCGTCCGGACTTCGGTTCCCCGCGGGAACGCGCGGTCGATGGGGGACTGCAATCATCACGCGGGCGCGAGGTTAATGTGGGACCCGCGTGCTCGAGGGGCGACCGCAATGAGTGATCTGGACCAGACGTGCATCAACACCATTCGATTCCTCGCGGTGGATGCCGTGGAGAAAGCCAAGTCCGGCCACCCGGGGCTCCCGCTGGGCGCCGCACCGATGGCGTACGTGCTGTGGGACCGGTTTCTTCGTCACGACCCCGCCGATCCGCACTGGCCTAACCGGGACCGTTTCGTCCTTTCCGCGGGCCACGGCTCGGCTCTGCTGTACGCGCTCCTCCACCTCACCGGCTACGACCTCCCCCTCGAGGAGTTACAGCGATTCCGTCAGTGGAAAAGCGCCACCCCCGGGCACCCGGAGTACGGCTGTGCGCCGGGGGTTGAGGCAACCACCGGTCCCTTGGGACAGGGCTTCGCCATGGGGGTCGGGATGGCGATCGCAGAGCGCCACCTCGCGGCGTTGTGGAACGGGGACGGGACGCCACTCGTCGACCACTACACGTACGCAATCGTCTCGGACGGCGACCTGATGGAAGGGATCGCCTCCGAGGCCGCTTCGCTAGCCGGTACGCTCGGATTGGGCAAGCTGATCTATCTCTACGACGACAACCACGTGTCCCTCGAAGGACCGACGTCGTGGGCATTCACCGAGAACGTCGGTGGTCATTTTGAGGCGTGCGGTTGGCAGGTTCTCCGCGTCCCGGACGGGAACGACCTGACTGCGATCGAAAACGCGCTCAAGGCGGCCCGGTCAGAGACGGCACGGCCCTCGCTCCTCTGCGTCCAGACCCACTTGGGATACGGGAGCCCGGTCCAGGACACGCGGGAGGCTCACGGGGAGCCGCTGGGACCCGCGAACCTGCGGGCGACCAAGGAGAAGCTCGGCTGGCCGCTCGAGCCCCCGTTCTTCATTCCGGACGAGGCGCGGGCTCACCTGCGTCGAGCGCTGGAGCGCGGGGCGCGGTGGCAGTCGGAGTGGGAGTCGATGCTCGGCCGTGTTCGCGCGACCGATCCCGTGCGCGCTCGAGCGTTTGAGGACCAGTTGGCTGGGAAACTGCCCGCGGGCTGGACCGACGCGCTTCCGTCGTTCCGAGCGACCGACGGTCCGATCGCGACTCGCGACGCGTCCCAAAAGGTCCTCTCGAACCTCGGACCGAAGATCCCGGCCCTCTTGGGCGGCGCCGGGGACCTTTCCCCTTCCACCAAGACGCTCCTTCCCGGCTTCCCCGACTTCTCCGCGACCGATGGAATCGGTCGGAACTTCCACTTCGGTGTCCGGGAGCACGCGATGGTCGGAGCGCTGAACGGGATGGCCCTGCACGGGGGCCTGATACCGTACGGAGGTACTTTCCTCGTTTTCTCGGACTACGCTCGAGGGGCCATCCGCTTGGCGGCGCTGCAGCGGACGCACGTGATCCTGGTCTTCACGCACGACAGCATCGGGATGGGAGAGGACGGGCCAACCCATCAGCCGATCGAGCAGCTGCTCAGCCTTCGGGCGGTTCCCGGCCTGACCGTATTCCGCCCCGCGGACGCGAACGAATCCGTCGCCTGCTGGAAACTGGCCCTGGAGCGTCCGGGTCCGTGCGCGCTGGTCTTCACTCGTCAGAAGGTACCGGTGTTAGACCCCGACAAGTACCCGATCCGGGACGGCGCTCCACGGGGCGGCTACGTGATTTCCGAGGCCGCGAGCGGGCGCCCGGCCGTGACGCTCGTCGCGACCGGCTCGGAGGTATCGGTGGCCTTGGACGCCCAGGCGCGGCTGGCCGGCAACGGCGTGGGGGCCCGGGTCGTTTCGTTGCCCTGCTGGCGCTTGTTCGACGAGCAGCCGGTGGAGTATCGCGATGCGGTGCTCCTCCCGAACGTGCCGGTCGTCTCGATCGAAGCCGGCACCACCCTCGGCTGGGACCGGTATCTTGGCCCGCGCGGCGTCGCGATTGGCATCGACCACTTCGGCGCCTCGGCGCCCGGCCCGGTCCTCCAGAAGGAGTTTGGATTCACTCCGGAGCACATCGTGGAGGTCGTCAGGCGATTGCTCGGGTCGGGTCCCGTAGCTCCCGGATCATGACCCGTCTCACCGAGCTTCTCCGTCACGGGCAGTCGCCTTGGCTGGATTACATCCGACGGACCCTGCTTGTGACCGGCGAGCTCCGGCGAATGGTGGAGGAGGATGGGGTTACCGGCGTCACGAGCAACCCAACGATTTTCGAGAAGGCGATCGCCGGCAGTCACGACTACGACGCACGCCTCCGCGAGCTTCTCGCCGGGGACTCGAGCTTGGGCCCCTCGGAACTCTACGAGCGGCTGGCGGTCGAGGACGCGCGGGGTGCGGCCGACGTCCTGCGGCCGGTGTACGAACGGACCGGCGGCAGGGACGGCTTCGTGAGCCTCGAGGTCTCCCCCTCTCTCGCCCACGACACGAAAGGGACCGTTGCCGAAGCACTACGGCTGTGGAAGGAGGTCGACCGTCCGAACCTCTTGATCAAGGTCCCGGGCACACCCGAGGGTGTCCCGGCTATCGAACAGCTGATCGCCGCTGGCATCAGCGTCAACGTGACGTTGCTTTTCTCCGAAGCTCAGTACGAGGCGGCCGCCCAAGCGTACATCCGGGGAATCGCCCGATCGCCGGAACCCACCCGTGTCGCCTCCGTCGCTTCCGTGTTCGTGAGCCGGATCGACTCCGCAGTGGACCGGGTGCTTGACGCTTCGAGCGGGCCGGGGGCTTCCCGACTGAGAGGCACGGTTGCGATCGCGAACTCCCGCGTCATCTACTCAAAATATCTGGATCTGTTTCACGGTCCCGGCTTCACAAGTGCCTCGGCTCGAGGAGCTCACCCGCAGAAGGTCCTGTGGGCGAGCACGAGCACGAAGGATCCCCGCTACCGCGACACGCTCTATGTCGAGGAGCTAGTGGGGCCCGAGACGGTCGATACGATCCCCCCCGCAACGCTCGCCGCGTTCGAGGACCACGGGGTCGTGCGCGGCGACACGCTGACCGAAGGAGTCGAAGACGCCCGAGGGACCCTGGCGCGTGCGGCTGCCATGGGCGTCGACCTCGCGAAAATTACTCAGGACCTCCAAACGGAAGGGGTGAAACTGTTCGCCGATTCGTTCGGGCTACTGACTCGGTCGCTAGCGACCAAGAAGGCCGCCCTGCTCGGAGGCTCGGTCGACCTTGAGTCCTGGGACCTGGGGAACAACGAGGCGGGCGTGAATTCGCTCGAGGCGAGCTGGCAGGCGGCTCGGGTCCCCGAACGGTTCTGGAAGCAGGACCCGACGCTATGGCCCGCGGCCCCCGCGAGCGATGTCGCCGATCGAATGGGCTGGCTCCATCTGCCGGAACGGATGTACGACCAGGTCGAGCAGCTCTCCGCGTTCGCCGAAGAGGTTCGAGCGGAAGGCCGGACCCATGTTGTCGTCCTCGGCATGGGGGGTTCGAGCCTTGCGCCCGACGTTCTCGCAGCGGTGTTCGGACACCGGCCCGGTTTCCCCGAGTTGCATGTGCTGGATTCCACCCACCCCGACGCGATACGGCAACTCGAGTCCAAGATCGACCCGGCTCACACGATCTTTCTCGTGTCGAGCAAGTCAGGGACCACGACGGAGCCGAACTCGTTCTACCGGTACTTCGCCAATGTCGTTCGTGCAGCGGAGGGCGACCCCGGCCGGTCGTTCGTCGCGATCACGGACCCCGGAACGCCGCTCGAGAAGCTCGCGCACGATGCCGGGTTTCGTGCGGTTTTCCTCGCGCTTCCGACCGTGGGCGGGCGCTACTCGGCGCTGACGGTGTTCGGTCTGGTACCCGCGGCGCTCGTCGGGATCGACGTCGGTACCCTTCTGGACCGTGCTTGGACGATGGCGGTCGCCTGTGGACCGTCCGTGAACGTCCCGGAGAACCCGGGCCTGTCGCTCGGCGCCGCCATCGGGCTCCTCGCGAAGGAAGGCAAGGACAAGCTCACCTTCTACGCGGCAGGAGCGCTCGCGCCGTTCCCCATATGGGTCGAGCAGCTCGTCGCCGAGAGCACCGGCAAGATTGGGAAGGGAATCGTCCCGATCGTGGACGAGCCTCGGGTCGCGCAGGAGCATTACGGCAACGACCGACTGTTCGTGGAGATCCAGGAGAACGGAGCGATCGACGGGCCGCTGGCTACCCACGTCGCGCAGCTAGAGTCAGCGGGGGCTCCGGTCGTTCGGATCCGACTTCCCGACCGTCTCGCCCTCGGGGAGGAGTTCTTCCGCTGGGAGGTGGCGATCGCGATCGCCGGGAGCGTCATCGGCATCAATCCGTACGACCAGCCGGACGTGGAGCTCGCGAAGGAACTCGCCCGTCTGGCGATGGCGAAGCCCACCGGCGTCGCCCCGGAATCGACTAAAGAGACGGTGAGCGCAGCCGATGCCGCGTCCCTTGGCTCGGCCGTTCGTGGCTGGCTCGCCGTTGCGCACCCCGGCGATTACGTCGGCATTCAGGCGTACCTCGCCCCGACACCCGAAACGTCCGCGGCCCTCGACGCGCTGCGTCGCAAGCTCCTCGAGCGGCTCGACCTCGCGACGACCCTCGGCTACGGCCCCCGATTCCTGCATTCCACCGGTCAGCTTCACAAGGGGGGCCCGAACACCGGACTGTTCCTCCAGATCGTCGACACCCCGCGCGCGGACCTCGCCGTCCCCGGGGCCGGCTTCACTTTCGGAGAGCTGATCCGCGCTCAATCCCTCGGCGACTACCAGGCGCTCCGACAGAAGCAACGACGCGTCCTCCGCGTCGACCTCGGCACGGACGTCGCGGGAGGGATCGCGCGGATCTCGGAGGCACTCGATGGCTGACATCTCCCTCCTGCTCTGGGACGTCGGAGGCGTCGTGCTCTCCAACGGTTGGGACCAGCACGCCCGGGCCGCCGCGGCCGAGCGTTTCAGCCTCGACCGGGCCGAGCTGGAACGGCGCCATCTGTCGGTGGAGGCCGCGTTCGAGACCGGTCGGCTCGATTGGGCGGGGTACGTGTCGGCGACGGTCTTCTACGAGCCGCGCCCGTTCTCTCCCGAGGCGTTCCGTCAGTTCATGCTCGATCAATCGCGGGAGAACCCGGCGGCGCTCGCGACCGCACGAACCCTGAAGACGAGCGGCCGGTACACGATGGCCGCGCTCAACAACGAGTCGCGGGAGCTCAACGAGTACCGTATACGAACGTTCGGGCTCCGGGATGCGTTCCACGTGTTCTTGAGCTCGTGCTATACCCGCCTTCGCAAGCCGGACCCGGCGGCGTTCCGCTTCGCCCTCGACCTTGCTCAGCGTCCACCTGAGGAGGCCCTCTTCCTGGATGATCGCCCCGAGAACGTTGCGGCCGCGGCCCGCCTCGGACTGCGGACGCTGCAAGTGCGGGACCCGGGGCAACTTCGCGAAGAACTCGTGCAGATCGGCGTCGCGTAGGGGGAGGAGAAGAATGGAACTCGGGATGGTTGGGCTCGGTAAGATGGGTGGGAACATGACGATTCGATTGGTCCGAGGTGGACACCAGGTGGTGGGCTTCGCACGGACGAAGGCGGTCGTCGACGGGATAGTCGCGCAGGGAGCTCGGGGCGCCAACTCTCTGGCGAACCTGGTAGAACAACTCGCGCCTCCCCGGATCGTCTGGCTGATGATCCCGTCGGGCCCGCCGGTCGACCAGACGCTCGATCAGTTGCACCGGCTGCTCGCACCGGGGGACCTCGTGGTCGACGGCGGGAACTCCTACTACCGCGACACGATGCGCCGGGCGGCGCTCGTCAAAAGCTGGGGGTTCCGCTTCGTCGACGTCGGCACGAGCGGCGGCATCTGGGGACTGAAGGAGGGCTATTCGATGATGGTAGGCGGGGAGGCCGCGGACGTCGAGCAGATTCGACCGATCCTCGAGACCCTGGCGCCGGGGCCAAAACTCGGCTGGGGACACATGGGCCCCGTCGGCTCGGGGCACTTCGTGAAGATGGTGCATAACGGGATCGAGTACGGGATGATGGAAGCGTACGCTGAGGGGTTCGCGGTCCTCCAGGGGAAGACCGAGTTCGCGCTGGACCTTCACCAGGTCTCCGAGGTCTGGCGGTACGGTAGCGTGATCCGGTCGTGGTTGCTCGAACTGATCGAGAGTGCGTTCGCCGAGAATCCGACCCTCGCGGGGATCGAGCCGTGGGTCGCCGATTCGGGCGAGGGACGCTGGACGGTCACTGAGGCGATGGACCTGAATATCCCGGCTCCGGTGATCACGCTCGCGCTGGAAGCCCGGTTGCGCTCGCGGGAGACCGAACCGTTCGCGGAACGGCTCCTCGCGGTGACGCGCAACAAGTTCGGCGGACACGAAGTGAAGCGGGAGAGCTAGCGATGGGCACGATGGGCCCCGAGCGCCACCTCTGGGTCGTCTTCGGCGCGACCGGGGACCTGATGCAGCGGAAGATCCTGCCCGCCCTCTACCGCCTCCAGGCGAGCGGAAGATGGCCAGCGGGGAGCCGGGTGCTCGGGGTTGCGCGGCGACCGATCGACGACGCGGCGTTTCGTTCGTGGGCCCTCTTGTCCCTTACGGCCGCGAAGGCCGACGATCCTGAGCGACTGCGGGCGTTCTGCGACGCGACCCTGTTCTACCAGTCGCTCCCGGACACAGGACCGACCAGCTTCGGGGTCCTGCGGCAACGGATCCAGGCGCTCGAGCAGACGCATTCGCTTCCAGGGAACCGGATCTTCTACCTCGCGCTTCCGGTCCAGGCGTTCGCGCCGACCTTGACTGGTCTCGGAGCCGCGGGTCTCCATTCGGGAGGGTGGACCCGGGTTGTGATCGAGAAGCCGTTCGGGTGGGACCTCGCGTCCGCGGAGGCGCTCAACCGCCTCGTGCACCAGTACTTCGACGAGACGCAAGTCTTCCGCATCGACCACTACCTCGGCAAGGAGACGGTCCAGAATCTGCTCGTCTTCCGTTTCGCAAACATGTTCATCGAATCGCTCTGGAGCCGCGAGCGGATCGATGAGGTCGAGATCACCGTCGCCGAATCGCTCGGCGTGGAAGGCCGCGCGGCGTACTACGAGAAGGCCGGCGCCCTTCGCGATATGATCCAGAACCACGCAACGCAGGTGCTGACCCTCATCGCGATGGAGCCGCCGGCCACTCGCACCGAGGACTCGATCCGCAACGAGAAGGTGAAGGTCCTCCAGAGCGTCGCGCGCCTAGCGCCAGGGGACGTCGTCCGGGGTCAGTACACGGCCGGTGCCGTCGCGGGCACCCCATTGCTGGGCTATCGCGAGGAGCCGGGGGTAGCCCCCCAGTCCGATACCGAGACGTACGTCGCCCTCCGCCTCAAGATCGCCAACTGGCGGTGGCAGGACGTACCGTTCTTCCTGCGGACCGGCAAACGGCTTCCTTTGAAGGCGACACGAGTCGTGCTGACGTTCAAGGCGCCGCCGGTCTCGTTCTTCCAGACGTCCGAAGAATACGAGGCCAATCCGGACCGGATCTCCATCCTGATCCAGCCCGACGAGGGGTTCGAGCTCGCGTTCGAGGTTAAGGTGCCCGGGCGGGAACTTCGGGTCCAGACCCACCGGATGAAGTTCCACTACGTCGACGTCTTCGGCGAGCTCCCCGACGGCTACGAGACCCTCCTCACCGACGTGATGCTCGGCGACCCGACGCTGTTTGTCCGCGCCGACGAGGTCGAGGAGTCATGGCGGCTCTACGACCCGTTGCTCCGCGACCCCCCGCCGCTCACGTTCTACCCGGCGGGCTCGTGGGGCCCGGCCGAGGCGGAGCGCCTCGCGCAGGAGTGGGGACGCCGGTGGTACCTCGAGTAATACCCCCGGTCGCCGTGTTTCCGGACCTCGACGCGGCGAGCGACGCGTTCGCTCGGCGGATCGTCGCGAACGGCCGGGCCGCCGTTCGGGAAAAGGGGAGCTTCTCGCTGGTCATCTCGGGAGGGCGCACCCCGGTGGGGGTGTACGAGAGGCTCGCCGGCCCTCTGGGTCGGCGTCTTCCGTGGGAGGTCACGAGCGTCTACTTCGCGGACGAGCGCTGCGTGCCTCCAGGGGATGCGGAAAGCAACTTCGGCGCCGCTTGGTCGACATTCCTCTCTCGGGTGCCTGTGCCGGGCCGTCGGGTGCACCGGTTCCGGGGCGAGGTCCGGCCTCCGTCGAGGGAGGCCGCGCGATACTCGCGCCTGGTCGGCGCCGTACGCACGGATTCCCCCCGATTCGACATGGTGCTCCTCGGGATAGGGCCCGACGGTCACACGGCCTCACTGTTCCCGGGTTCGCGGGCGACGCTCGAGCGTAGGCGACCGGCGGTCGCGGTTCGACGGTCCGGCCAACCTCCGTACGTCCCCCGGCTGACGCTCACCGCCCCGGCGCTATCCTCGGCGCGGGACGTCTGCTTCCTAGTCGCTGGGTCCGACAAGGCGGACGCTCTTCGCGCGACCTTCCGCGCCCGCGCGAAAGGAGATCCCATGCACCCGGCGAGCCTCGTGCGTCCGGCCCGGCCCGCGGTCTGGTTCCTAGACCGCGCAGCAGCGCGAGGTCTACCTCCGGCGGCCCCGTAGCGTGGAGCGGGACGTCCGGCGAGCGCCCGTCGTAGTCGATCCCTCGGCCGTCTGCCAAAGGCGAACTCCTCCCACAACGGCCTTGCGATTATCGCCACGCTCCGCCAGCGGCGGAAGGACAGCGAGCTTGCGGTCGTTTCCGCCTCCCATCACGATGTACTCGGGCTCAAGGGCGGCCGTCAAGAGGCGAGTGACGTTCAGTACCTCCTTCTGCCACTTCTTATGGCCGAACTTCTTCCGCGCCGCCTCCCCGACGTAGTCCTCGTAAGTCCGCCCTTTTTTGTACGGCAGGTGAGCGATCTCCATCGGCTCGAGTTCCCCGTCGATCACGAGCGCGGCACCGAGCCCGGTGCCGAGGCCGAGGAACAGCATCCGGCCACCGTGGTAGCTGCCGAGCGCCTGCATCGCCGCGTCGTTCACGATGCGGGTCGGACGACGGAACGCCCGTTTGAAATCGAAGCCGACCCATCCCTTGCCGAGGTGCGGAGGGTTCCCGACGATCTTTCCCCGTACGACGACCCCGGGATATCCGATCGACACGAGGTCGTAGGGCTTTCCTCGAAGGACCGGACCCAGCTTCCGGAGCATCTTCGCCGGAGTTAGTCGGTCGCCGGAAGGGATCTGGATCACGCCCCTTCGATCGGAGAACCCAACCTTGACGTGGCTGCCTCCGATGTCGAGGACCAGAATCCTAGGTGGCCGAGAGCGGCGTCGCGAAGGCATCCCCTTGAGGTGGACGTCACCCGCCAATTAAGTCTCGGGTCGCGCCCGAGAACGGTGCCCTGCGGTTCGGATCGACCCACCGGACCGGTGAAACTCGTCGGGGCGAACGACCGACGACGAAGAACGCGATGGGGTGTGCGAACCGGTTAGATATAGATCCGACGACCGCGCCAGGGTCGATTCGACACGGACGTCGACCCGGTCCTGAGTGAGAGACTATTCTCCCTCCTAATGAATCCCGGGGGACTTGCGCCTTAGATTGGCAATGCGCGCAGCCGTGATTCGCGAGGTAGGAAAGCCCCCGGTCTATAGCGAGTTTCCGGATCCTGAGCCGAAGCCTGAAGAGACGATCGTGGCGATGACCGCCTCGGCGGTCAATCCACTCACCCTTTCGGTGGCAAGCGGTGCACACTACAGTGGGAGCGCGCCCGTGCCGTTTGTGGCAGGAGTCGACGGGGTCGGCCGGACCCCGGCCGGACTCGCCGTCTACGTGTCCAACGCCCGTGCACCCTTCGGCACGTTGGCGGAACGCGTTCCGGCGTCCACTCGTCGGATGATCCCGATCCCCTCGGCTCTGTCCGACACGTTTGCCGCCGCGGTGGCCATCCCCGGGCTCTCCTGCTGGAATCCGCTCGTTCACCGGGCCCGAATCCAATCGGGAGAGTCCGTCCTTGTCCACGGAGCCACGGGCGCCGGTGGGTACATGGCTATCCAGATCGCCAAGCATCTCGGGGCTCGCGCGGTCATCGCGACCGGGCGCAATCGGACCAAGCTCGCTGCGCTCAAGACCATCGGAGCGGATCGCGTCATTGCTCTCGATCAGCCGGCGGATTCGCTTCGCACCGAGGTACGGGAGATTGCCCGCGAGTTCTCCATCGGCGTTGTGCTGGACTACATCTTCGGTCCGACCGCCGCCGCGCTCATCGCGGGGTTGGGGGGACCGGGGGCCCCGCGCGGATCTGCCGTCATCCGCTACGTGCAGATCGGCTCCATCGCAGGACCATCGATTCCTCTCGAGGGTACGTCCCTGCGCAGTTCCGGTCTCGAGATCCTGGGCAGCGGGATCGGCAGCTCGACGATGGAAGTGGTAGGCCAGTCGCTGCGCGACATGTTCGCTGCGGCCGCTTCAGCCCATTTCCGTCTCGAGACCGACGTACATCCGCTCCCGGAGGTCGCCCAGCTCTGGGGCTCCACGGGGGAGGACCGACGGCTGGTGTTCTCGATCCCTTGAACGGGCCCCCCGATCCACGCAACCCACCACGCCGACCGTTCTAGCCAGACTAAGAGCGTCTTGGACGCGTATTCGTCCAAGTTCTTAGGAGGGTTTGGCCGAGCCCGTGCGCTCTCACGGAGTGAGACCAATGATCGCGGAACCCGTTCCAGCCCGCGGAGAACGAAGCTCCGACCTCGATTAAGGCACCGTGGGCGCAATTCGACCAGCAGCCTAGGGTCGATACGTCGGGAGGGGAGCGATTACGATGGAATCGGCCGACTCCAGCTTCGCGGACCCTGCACTCGGCGGACCCGCATGAATCAGGATTCGGTCCACGTCCTCCTTCAATCGGTCGCCCATCGCCTCCGTCTTCCTGTCAACGGTCAAGCCCGCGGAAAGCGCGTACGAAACGAGCCCGCCCACCGCCTCCATCGAAATCGGAGACTGCGCCACGTACGGCACCGTCCCTACTCTCACCCAAAATCTTGGATTCTTGCGGCTCTCAAGGGGAGCATTCGCGAGATCATCAATTTCCACCGAAAAGCTCGGGTCGTTCCAAGCGAGGCGGGTGGAGTTTCCGTTGTCCAACTCAAAGTCCACACCCATCTCATCGAGGTGGATTCGCAGCACACCGGCCATAGACCTACGCCTGGCTCCGAAACGTGCGCCCAAGAGAAGAAAAAAGGCACCGAAAAAGGGAAAGAGAACGCCGAAAACCAGGGGCCCGGCGTTCCTCCCTCCAATGAACCAATCGAAGGAAAAGACTCCGATCCCTACTATCACGAAAACGGTTCCCGCGGCGTACATGATCCGCTGAGGTCCGAGCTTCAAGTGTCGGCCGGTTCCAGCGAGCGATGACAGGTCAAATGTCGCGGATGAGCCGGGGCTCGCCGGCAGCGACACCGAAGGATTTCCGGACACTAGATGGATTTGGAAATTTACTGATAGAAAAACTCTGCTTCCAAGGCGTAGAGTTCCTTCCCGAACCTCCCCACCGCATTCGTCCCGAGGCCCTTCCCCACCGTTACCCTCCGAACCATGCCAAGTCCTTTGTATCGTTCGAAACAGTCCGCCGGCGATGGTATCGGCGGGACTCACCCGGTTCCGGTTCGATCTCGCCTCGGCCGAACGGCTCGGGAGGCGGGCAGACGCTCGGCGCCTTTCCGCCGCGAAGTCGTGATATGGGCTCTTGGAGGCTGGCCGCCCGGCAGGCCTATCTGTCGCGAGGAGATGGATCATGACGACCGCGGCGGGAGGTCAACCCGAGACCGGTGCCGCACCGGCGATCCTGCGGTACCTCGCCGCCTGGTTCGCCGGCGCGCTCCCCGCGTTCCTGATCATCACGCTCCTATGGCTCCACCCCGGGCGGACGACGCCGTTTGGCTACCTCGCGCTCGGCGCCTTCGCGCTTGCGTTTCCCGTGATGGTACGACGGCTGGGCGTGCCGCGTCGCATCGACTTCGTGTACTTCCTTCTACTCGCGGGTATCGCGTTCGGGATCCTTTCGATCCTCACGGGATGGGGGAACGGACTGACCGACGAGCCGTTCACCACCCCCCGGTTCGCCGGCTTCCTTCTCTCCGGGCACGACCCATACACCACCCAGCTCGTGTTCACCTACCAGCAGTACGGCCAGACGCTCTCCTCCCGGTCGTACTACGTGTACCTGCCACTTTTGATGTTCCTCCAGATCCCGGGGATCAGTTACAAGTGGGTCACGCTCGGCTGCTGGGCGCTCATGGTCCTCCTTGCGCGCAAGCGGTTCGACACGGCCTCCGTGCTGGCCCAGCCGTACGTTCTTCTCATCGCGGCGAGCGGGTACAATGATCTCCCCGTACTCCTGCTCCTGACGCTCGGCTTCGTGGGGCTGGGGGGCCGGCGGCAGAAATGGGCGGAGTACCTGTCGCTCGGCTGCAAGCAGTTCGCCAACGCGTTCGTCTTCGTGTACTACCTCGTGCGGCGTCGCTGGGTCGATTCCCTCGTGACGATCGGGGTGAGCGCGGCTTTCCTGGTCCCGTTCCTAGTCTGGGGTGGGCCGGCCATCCTGTGTCCAGCGGTGTTTGCGAATCGTCTCCCGTCGTGCCCGGCCGGAGGCAACGCGGCGCTCCTACTGAACTACCCGGTCTGGGCGGTCTGGGTGATGGCGGTGTTCTATGTATCGGCGAGCCGGATCGTTCGGGACTGGTCGCGCCGGCCCTCCATCGAATCCCGCCTGTCGAGGGTCAAACTGGCTCGGGCCCGATTCGCGAGCCTTCCCGCACTCGCCATCGTGGCGGCATCGGCGGTTGGGATCGGATTGGCCACCTTCGTCGTGGTGACTATAGAGATCGGACTCGCGACGACCGGGGTGATACTCGCGGCCGCTCTCGGGGGGTTCGCGGCGGTTCTCTGGAGCCTCGCCTGGAACGGGACGCGGGTTTCGCCGGCGATACCGAGTCCCGCCCTGCACGGTGCGGCGCTCCGCCTGGTGGTTTGTCTCCTGCTGCTCCTCGGCCTCGATCTCCTCACGACTTGGGCGTGGTTCGCGACCGGTAGAGGACCTCTCACCGGCCTGACCCTGGGTCTATCGATCGGCGTCGTCGTAAGCAGCGCACTCGGCTGGTGGTGGGACGTTTGGCAACCCAATCCGTCGGGCGACGCGGTGACCCCCTCGAATGCCGACGCACCCCGCGAGAACCCCGGGTAACTCCCCATGGCGGGTGTGGGGTGGAGCCTGCTCGACGACTGGGACACTTGGGGCGTGTTCCTCGCGCTGTCCGCGATCAACCTCCTGGTGCTGCTCGTTCGGACTCGCTTTGGGGGGGCGCTACGCACTCGTGTCCAGCGGTTCCTTCGACGGATCTCCTGGGGAGATCGAGTCGACTGGCTGGACTGGAAGCCGCTCACGGCGATCGCCGCGCTGTGGTTCGGTGGATTCGCAGCGTTTCACCTGCTCTCCGGGCAGTACGGTTGCTTACCGAACGGTCTGATCAGCGACCCCCTAGGCGAGCTTGATTCGGGGCGCGCTTTCTGGGCCGGAAGGAACCCGTTCGAGTCGGTCCCGTACTGCGGGACGACGCTCACCGTGCCGTACGGGCTCGCGGCCGTGCTGCTGGACGCGGTCGGTTCGCTGGGAGGCCTCATCGGTATCCTGGTTGTCTGGGGCGTGGTCGCCCTCAGCGTCCTGGCGCTTACGGGGAGGGGCCTGCCTTCCGATCGCGCCTACGTCACCGCGTTCGTCGCCACCTCCATTCTCTACGTCCCCTTGATTTCGGCCGAGTTCAGCGGGGCGACGAATGCGATCGTGCCGGTGACGCTCCTGGTCTCCGTCTCCCTCGCCCGCCGACGTGAGGTTCTCGCCGCGACCGTCGGGGGATTTCTCTCGACCGCCCGGTTCCCGAGTCTCTTCCCGGTCCTCGGATCGACCGGTGCCTGGACCCGTCGTCGGTTCGTCGCCTTCAGCGTCGCGGCCGGCGCCTTCCTAGCCGCGACCGCCCTCTCGTACACGGTCTGGGGATCCGGTTTCGCTCAGTCCGTCTTTCTCACCCAGGTCGCGCGCCGGAATAACTCGCTCAACTTCTACGGGATCCTGCTCCTCCACAACGCCCTCCCCGCAACGGCTGCGATCGAAGGGGCCGAAGCGGCGTTCGTCCTCGCGGTCGTGGTCGCTGTATTCTTCGGGGTCCGGTCGCCGGTGCGGGCCGTCGCGATCACCATCGTCGGCGTCGCGCTGGCGACACCGTTGCTCTCGTTCAACTTCCTGGTCTGGCTCCTCCCCGTGGCCCTGGTCGGAGCCCGGGCCCGCTGGTGGCTCTGGGGCGTCGCTGGAGTAGGATGGATCAACGCGAACCTAGGTCTTGCCACCTGGGTGCCGAGCGGGATCGTCGGTCCAACGGAGGTGATGGATGGCCTTCTGACGGTGTTGCTCGCCGGGCTATTCATCGACCTCTGGCGAGAAAGGCGGTCCGGGCCCCTCGGTCCCACCGGTATCGACGCCCCGGCGGAAGCCACAACGACGCATCCGGTCTCCTCCGGCTCGCGAGAAAGCTCGACGGAGGAGCGCGCCACCATGGCGGAGGAAAACCGAGACCCAATTCCGGGACCGGCAGGGTCTTACCCTGACACCCTACGCCGGGGGACTGGGGAACGCGACTAGCACGATCTAAAGAGGTGCAACGATGGCCAACCTGGGGTTCCTCGGATCGATTGCGATCCTCCTCGTCAGCCTGGTCCTGAACCTCGTGGTATTGGCCTACCGCTGGCCGCGCACGCCCGGGGTCCGTCGTACGGTCGACCGGATCCAGCGTCGCGTCACGGGCCGGCCGGACTGGAGCTGGCTCAAGCTCGTCCACATCCTGATCCCGCTCATCGTCCTCACTGCGGTGAACGTCGGCTGGCAAGTCGGGACTCTTCACTGCGCCGACGATTCGCTCGCGATCCTCACCTCCGGCGAGGCCGCCCTGCACGGCCAGAACCCGTTCCTCGTCACGTACTGCGGCGGGACATCCCCGGACCAGATCCCGTACGGGCTCGCCTCGGTCACGCTCGACGCCCTCGGGGCGGTCACCGGTTGGGTCGGGGGAATTTGGATCGTCTGGCAGCTGCTCGCTCTCGCGGTTGTCCCGCTCGTCTGGGGCGTCGCGGGGGAGGACCGACGGTACGTCTCGGTCCTGACCGCGACCTCGATCCTCTACCTGCCCAACCTCGCGACCAACATCGGGGTCGACAACGCGGTCGTCCCCGTCTCGGTGCTCGTGATGCTCTACGCCCTCGGACCGATGGCGCGGACCCGGACCGGGCTCAAGGGCGTGGCGGCGTTCCTGAGCACGGCGCGGTTCCCGGCGCTCTTCCCGCTGCTCGGCTCCTCCGGCGCGGCCGGGCCGGTGCGGGGGCGCCAGTTTGCCGGCGTGCTCGCGGTGTTCCTCGGAGCGGCCGGGGTGAGTTACGCGCTCTGGGGCTGGGACGCGATCAACATCGTCTACCTCGGACAGTTCTCGCGCCTCTCTGGAGGGACGTTGAACTTCTTCGCGGTCCTCCTCCAGCAGGGTTGGTTCCTCCCGTCGCTCGCGAGCGCCGCGATCCAGGGGGGTGTTCTCCTCGCGCTCGTGCTCCTCGTCAACTTCCGCCGGTACTCGGCACGTGCTGCGTGCGCGATCCCGCTCATCGGCGTGATGTCGCTCTCGCAGTACCTGAACTTCCACTTCGTCGTCTGGATCGTGCCCCTTGTCCTCCTCGGCTCGACCGCGAATTCCTGGCTCTATCTCTACGGGGCCGGCGCCGCGTTCGACGAGGTCGTCACCGAGCGATACTTCGGCTCCGGCCTCGGGATTTGGTGGCCGTATGAGGTCACGGGTGTCCTGCTCTCCGCGCTCCTCCTCTACCTTCTCATCTGGATCATCCGGGATGAGGAGGCCCGGATCCGTTCGGGCACCTCCGCTCCCAAGCACTCCCCGGCCTAGCGGGCGTCCGCCCACCGGGGTGCGAGCGCTGAAATACCGCCCTCCCGCTCGCCGCCGGTAGCTCTCCGATGGGATCGGTCGACGGCTACGATGCGATCACCTGGGCGGTGCTCGCCGCGTTCGCGAGCGCGAACCTTCTCGTCCTCTTCGCCGCCAGCGAGCGCGGAGCGCCGATCCGACGCTGGGCGCTGCGTCAACTGAAGAGAATCACGCGCCGATCGGACCTCGACTGGTTCGACTGGGTCCCCGTCTGGGTCGGAGGGGTCGCAATCTTCTCCGCCGTGGTGGCCTACGGGCTCTCGAGCGGGCAGTACGCCTGCTCGCCGGCGAGCGACGCGTTCGGGCTGGTTGCCTCGGGCCGCGCGTTCTGGGCCGGCCAGAATCCGTTCACCGCTTCGATCTGCGGGGGTTCCCACGAGGTCCCGTACGGACTGGCAGCCGTGCTAATCGATGCGCTCGGGAGCCTGGGCGGGATCGTCGGGATCTACGCGATCTGGGGGCTCGTCGCCTTCGCGACGGTGCCACTCGCGTGGTCGCTCGCGGGAGCCGACCGACGCTGGGTGATGGCCTATCTGGCGAGCTCGGTTCTCCTCGTCCCTCTCGTGTCGACCCAGATCGACGGGGCGACCAACGCGCTCGTACCGGCGACCGTCCTCCTCTCGCTCGTTCTCGCGCGCCGTCGCGAACGAGCAGCCGCGGTCGTGGGGGGATTCCTCTCGACCGCGCGGTTCCCGAACGTCTTCCCGCTGCTCGGGATGGCCGGTGCCCAGCATCGGTCCCGGTACGGCTCGTTCGCGCTGATCGCCCTCACCTTCGGAGCGGTCTCTCTCCTCTCCTATCTCCACTGGGGGATGCAGTTCCTCGGACCGGTCTTCCTCGACCAGCTCGGCCGCCGGTCGTTCTCGCTCAACTTCTACGGGGTGCTCCTGTTCGAAAACGCGCTCCCGTCGACCGTCTGGGTCGAGGGGGTCCAGTCCGCCCTCACAATCGCCCTTGTCCTCGTCGTCTTCGCGAAGGTTCGCTCGCCTCTCCTCTCGGCCGCCCTCACCCTCACGGGGCTCGCGCTCCTCACGCCGTTCCTCTCCTACAACATCCTCGTCTGGCTCCTCCCCGTGGCGCTCGTCGGGCCCCGCGCCCGGTGGTGGCTGTGGGGGATCGCGGTAGTCGGGTCCGTGAACTACGACCTCGCCTACATCATCTGGGCGAGTGTCGACGGGCTCACGTGGCCGAGCGCGGTCCTCGACGTCGTGCTGACTGGGCTCCTCGTCGGTCTCTTCATCGACCTCTGGCGGCAGGCCGGGGCGGACACGGGGACGCCCGCCTGGGAAAGGCTAGCGGCGCCGGCGGACCCGGTCCGGTAACTCGAGCCGCATCTCGTTGCCGTTCTCGAACCCGGCGCGCTGGTAGATCGGTCGGCCCATCGCGGACGCGTGGAGGAAGATCCGCGGGTACCCGCGCTCGCTCGCCCACCGGACCATCTCGGCGACGAGCCAGCTCGCGACCCCGCGACTACGGGCGTCGGGCTCCGTATACATCGACATGATGTACGGCATCGTGGGTCGAGCGAGCCGACCCGGGCGCGGCTGCTGGGGCTGGAGCCAGATCGCCCCGCTCCCGACCGCACGGCCCTGGGGGGCTTCGACCACGAACGCGAAGAACCGGCGCCCCCGCATTCCACGCCGTGCCCAGGCGCGGTAGACCCGGTCGTGCGCCGTGATTTCGCGCTCGGTCCGACGGCCGATGTCCGAGAACATGCGGTGGCGGTGCCGGACGAGGAGCGGGAGGTCGCGCTCGGTCGCGCGGCGCACCCGCCCCCACGCCGGGGCCGGACCGGCGCCCCGCACCGAGCCGCCGGGTCTCGGACCAGGGGAGGAGCCCGTGCTACTAGAGCTTCTTGAGCTCGCTGACGAGCTGCCCGACCGCGGCCTGCGCATCTCCGTAGAGCATGTGACAGTTGTCGCGGTAGAAGAGGTCGTTCTCGATGCCGGCGAAGCCCTTCCCCTGGCCGCGCTTGTTCACGATGACGTTCTTCGCTTGCTCGACATCGAGGATCGGCATCCCGTAGAGCGGGCTCCCCTGGCGGTGCGCCGCGGGATTGACGACGTCGTTCGCCCCGATGACGAACGCGAGGTCCGTCGCGGGGAACTCGGCGTTGATCTCGTCCCGGTCGAAGAGTTTGTCGTAGGAGATCCCGGCCTCGGCGAGGAGGACGTTCATGTGCCCGGGCATCCGGCCCGCGACGGGGTGGATCGCGAACTTCACCGTGACCCCCTTCGTCTCGAGGAGATCGGCGAGCTCCTTGACCTTCTGCTGGGCCTGGGCGACCGCCATCCCGTACCCGGGGACGATGATCACCTGGTTGGCGTACGCCATCATGGCCGCCACGTCCGCCGCGTCGATCGGCTTCAGCTGGCCTTTGATCGCCGCGCCCGTCTCCTCGGTCGCGCCGAACGCACTGAAGAAGACGTTCGAGACCGACCGGTTCATCGCCTTCGCCATAAGGAAGGTGAGGAGCGAACCAGCCGACCCGACCAGCACTCCCGCGATCACCATCGCGTAGCCGGCGTCGCCGAGCGGGCCATTGACCAGCGCGAACCCGTCGAGCCCCACCGCGATCCCGGTGAGCGCGTTGAACAGGCTGATGACGACCGGCATGTCCGCCCCGCCGATGGGGAGGGTCAGGAGGATCCCGTAGAGGAGGAGCAGGATGTAGAAGGGCAGGAGCCAGAGCGTGTTGAGGACGATGAGCGCGTAGCCGCCGAACGCGACCCCCACGATCAGGACCGCGGTGTTGACGATCTGCCGAGCGGGGAGGACGACCGGCTTGCTCGTCATCCAGCCTTGGAGCTTCAGGAACGCGATGATGCTCCCCGCAATCGAGATCGAACCGATGATCCCCCCAGCAACGCTGAGACCCGAGGTCGCGTAGTTCGAGAGGTTCGAGAGGAGCTCGACCGCCGCGATCGCCGCGGCCGAGCCGCCGCCCATCCCGTTGAACATCGCGACCATCTGGGGCATCGCGGTCATTTTCACGACCCGCGCCCAGTACCAGCCGCCGAGCCCGCCGATCGCGACCCCGATGAAGATCAGGAGGAAGTTCGAGAGGCTGGGGCTGAAGAACGTCACCACGACCGCGATGAGCATCGCGCAGCCAGCGTAGACGATCCCGCGACGGGCCGTCGTCGGACTGCTCATCGCCCGGAGCCCTAGGATGAAGACGAGGACCGCGATCACGTAGACCGCGTCAATGACGTCCTGGATCCACGTCGTCATTTCGGACCCCCCTCTTTCGGACCTCCCGGCTTCGGCCGGGACCGGTCGAACATCGCGAGGATCCGGACCGTGACCATGTATCCGCCCGTGACGTTGAGCGCCCCCATCACGACGGCGACGAGACCGATCGCCTGCTCAAGCGGCGTCGTGGCGAATCCGAGGGCGACGATCGCCCCGACGAGGACGATTCCGTGGATGAAGTTCGACCCGCTCATCAGCGGGGTGTGGAGCAGGACCGGCACCCGGCTGATGACCTCGTAGCCGGTGAACGCCGCGAGGAGCGCAATGAACAGCGCCGTCCAGATGTCCGCGGCCATCTACTTCCCTCCCGCGAGAAGGTCGGCGATCGGCTTCGCACGCACCTCGCCACCGGTGGTGAGGAGGCTGCCCGCCAGGATCTCGTCGGAATAGTCGGTCACGAGCGAGCCGTCCTTCGCGACGAGCAACGTGAGGAACGACTGCAGGTTCTTCGCGTACATCTGGCTCGCATGGTACGCCAGCTGGCTCGGCAGATTGAGCGGGCCCGCGATCGTCACCTCGTGGGCCATCAGGGTCTCGCCCGGCTTCGTGAGCTCACAGTTCCCGCCGGTCTCTGCGGCGAGATCGACGATGACCGCGCCGGGGTGCATCTTCGCCACCATCTCGTCGCGTACGAGGATCGGGGCCCGGCGGCCCGGCACCGCCGCCGTCGTGATCACGATATCCGCCGCGGCGACCGCATTCGCGACCATCGCGGCCTCCTGCTTCTTCTCCTCGTCCGTCAGCTCGCGGGCATAACCCCCCGCCGCCTCCGCGTTGATCTGGAGCTCGAGGAACCTCGCGCCCAGGCTCCGGACCTGCTCGCCGGCGGCCCGACGGACGTCGTATCCCTCGACGATCGCGCCGAGCCGGTGGGCTGTCGCGATCGCCATGAGGCCGGCGACTCCCGCGCCCAGCACGAGGACTTTCGAGGGCCGGATGGTCCCGGCCGCGGTCGTGAGCATCGGGAGGAACTTCGGTAGGAGCTCGGCGCCGATGAGCGCCGCCCGGTACCCGGCGACCGTGGCCTGGGAGCTCAGCACATCCATGCTCTGAGCTCGGGTGATCCGCGGGAGGAACTCGAGCGCGAACACGGTGAGCTTCGCGTCGCGCATGCGCTTCACGAGGTCTAAGTTCCGGCTTGCGTTCACGAGTGCGACGACGACCGTGCCCGGCTTCATCGCCGCAATCTCCTTGGCATCCGGCGGCTGAATCTTGAGGACGATCTGGGCGCTCCCGAACAATTGGGCCCGGTCGGAGCCGACCGTCGCGCCCGCGGCCGTGTACGAGTCGTCCGTGTACCCCGCCACGAGACCGGCACCGGATTCGACCGAGATCTGGGCGCCGGATTTCGTCAGCGCCTTGATGACTTCGGGGACGAGTGCGACCCGTCGCTCTCCGTCCGTGACTTCTCTAGGAACTGAGATTTGAACTGGCATAAGGCGTCAAGCCGGTTGACCCGGATTGAGATTATAACGGTGCCATTGGCGACGTAGGAATCGTCGCTCCACACTGCCCCGTCGTAGCGTACCACGGCGCCGACCGTCGAGGTGAACTGCCGCTGACACGACTTCGAAATACTCGCGGGGCCTCGCCCCGACGTACCGGTCCGGGGCGCGCGGGCCGCGGGGGGCGCGGATGGCCGACGGCTTCGACCTTGTGGTCGTGGGCGGCGGGATCGTAGGCCTCGCCACAGCCCGTGCCATCCACGTGCGCCGACCGAACGATGCCCTCGCGATCCTGGAAAAGGAGCCCGAGGTTGGTGCCCAGCAGACCGGCCACAATAGCGGGGTCGTGCACTCCGGAGTGTACTACCGCCCCGGCTCGCTCAAGGCCCGGCTCACGCTCGAAGGTCGGGCGGCGCTGCTCGAATTCGCCGCGCGCGAAGGGATCCGGACCCGGACGGTGGGGAAGATCATCGTCACCGGCCGTCCGGAGGAACTCCCCACGCTCGACACCCTGGAACAGCGCGCGCGGGAGAACGGGGTGGGTTCGGTACGTCGGCTTACCGGTAAGGAAGTCACCGATCGGCTCCCCGGCGCCGCCGCCCTGGGAGGGCTCGACGTCCCTACCGCGGCGATCATTGACTACCCGGCCGTCACCCATCGGCTGGCCGCGGAGCTGGTCTCGGACGGCGTAACGCTACTGACGAGCCACGAGCTCCGCGAGGCCCGCCCCGCCCCCGACGGCTGGACGCTCGTCACCGGCGAGACACTCCGGGCCCGATACGTCGTGAACTGCGCGGGGCTCGAGTGCGATCTCGTCGCCCGGGCGATGGGCGTCCGACCTCCGGTCGCGATCGTCCCGTTCCGGGGCGACTACTACCGGCTCACGGCGCGGATGCAGGCCCAGGTCCCCTGCCTCGTGTATCCCGTTCCGGATCCGGATCTCCCGTTCCTCGGCGTGCACCTCACGCCGACGGTGGACGGGGAGCTGCTCGCCGGTCCGAATGCGGCCCTCGGACTCGCCCGGGAGGGATACCGCCTGCGGGACGTCGACCCACGCCAACTCCTGCGGATGGCCGAGTTCCGCGGAACCCTCGGGCTCGCGCGAGGGTACGGAACCCTGGCAGCCCGGGAGTGGATGCGCTCGTTCAGCCCGGCCTCGTTCCTCGCGGCGATCCAGGCGCTCTGGCCCTCCGTCACGCGGGCCGACCTCGGAAGCCGCACGAGCGGGGTCCGGGCGCAGGCCGTCCGTCCCGACGGCACCCTAGAGGATGATTTCGTCTTCGTCCGCGGGGACCACGCGCTCCACGTGCTCAACGCTCCCTCGCCGGCCGCGACCGCCTCGTTCGCGATTGCAGAACGCGTCGCGGACGAGGCCGGGATCCCGCGGGCGTCGTAGTTGCGGCGGATCGTCCGGCCCGTCACACGCGAACGCTCATCTGCCGCGCGACTTCTGCCCCTTCGCGATGCCACGGTGGGCCA
>JASHQX010000074.1 GCA_030038895.1 Thermoplasmata archaeon | reverse complement strand
CCAGGCTTGCCCAGAGTGGCGTGAGTGAGGCTGGATCTTCCATCATGATGTGCCATCTTGGGCTGGCTGTGAACCCCTCTTGGAGGGTGTCGGCGCCACCACTTCCATGAACTGACTGATTCGGAAGGGACGAAGCAGAATCACGTCGGGGCGCTCGGGCGCATCGAAAGCGCGTGTGGGAGGGTGGGTGGAGGGCGCTGTCAGGATTACCCTGAGCCCGGGGACAATGGCGCGGGCGTACGTGACCAGCACTGGCCAAGTCCCCTGCACCAAGTCCACGTCCACTAGGATGATCTGGGGCCGGTGGTCGCGCACCAGGTCGAGCGCTTGCTCCACCCCCTTGGCCTCTCCGGCCACCCAAATGTGGTTCAGGCGCAACAGTGCGCGGAACAGCAATCGAAGCGAATCGTCACCGGCGACCACAATTCCGACGGGTTCAGAGCCTCGCAAACTCCCAACCCCGGAAGGGATGTTGGTCGCCTCGAATCGGCCGTCAACCCCTAAATGGCGTTCGTAAAGCGTCCTTCACGGTTTCCCTAGGTACGAATGTCGTCGGAATCGCGTCGCGCGAACGCCGAATCGAGTTCGACAGCAAGAGTGAAGGCATTTCCACGGACAAGAGTGGAGTGGGTGCAACTGTCGTTGCAACCGACTCACCCCCTCGTAGATTGGGACGCGCGCAAAACGGGTCTTTTCCTCGCCGGAAGGAAATGTCGGCAGGTCTACATACCGTGAAGCCTTTTCCCCATCGAGGCTGTCACATCGTGACAGACTAATGATAACACGGAGGTTGGCGATGAGACACAAGGGGGTAGTGACGGCGGCAGTGACAACGGTGTTGGCGCTCTCGTTTGTGCTGATGGCGGCACAAGGTGCGGCGTCCACACCGGGCGTTTCGGGGACGCACGTGAGTTTGACCAAACTCCCGAGCGGGGCCGGATCGCTAGCATATCGGAGTCCATTCACGGCAGAGACCCTAAAGTCGGCGAGTACGCCGAAGACTCTCTGTTCCGCTCTTCCTTCTGGTGATGATGCGGCGGGAATCTATGCAATCACGATTTCGGAAGCCTTCGTGCTGGACTGGGCGACTGGTAACCTCACGCTCTGTGCGGCGGGTGTCGATTCGGTGATCCAGGCTGTACCGTCTGCCGTTGCTGGGTACGGCTACTACGGGATCGACAGCACGAATGTCACCGGTACCCTGGACCTGCTGCTCCTTTCCTGGGGAGTCGAAGGGGGCTGGTACTGCCTCAACGCGACGACCTCGGGGTGCGCCTCGACCTCGTATTTCACGCTCCCATCGACGTTCTGCTCGGCACAACCCGCCGGATACTGTAACCCCGACGGCGTCGTGCTGGCGCGACCCCCGACATACCCATCGACGTTCTGCTCGGCACAACCCGCCGGATACTGTAACCCCGACGGCGTCGTGCTGGCGCGACCCGACGGGTACTATCTGTTTGGCCAGCTCGCGTTCACCTACGTCGATATCGTGAATAAAGACATGGTCACGTGCACGGGGTACGCCACCTCGTGCATGACCGACAAGGCGAGCTCCGCGTTCGCAGGTTTCTCGCCGATCGACATCTTCAAGGAAGGGCACAAGTTCTACGTATCGGACAACAGCTGCACGGGGAAAGTTTGGGTGGGCACGATCTATAAGATGAAGGTGCTCTACACCGAGGGCAATTCCCTCGAAGGGATCGCCTTCCATAAGCAAACGCTCTACGTGGGGGACGATGCTTACTGCGGTGGAGTGGCAGGGATTCTTAACGCGAAGACTGGCGTGGAGCTCCCGACCATATTCACGGGCCCGGTCGAGATTATCGGGCTCGACTGGGATCTTCAGTTCACCACCTACTCGCCCGGCGCGGTGTACCTTCAGTAGGACGGTGGACATCTCGTGCAGAAGGTTTCCGGCCTCCCTCGCCGGGGAAGTCGGCGGGCCCAACCCTTTCTTTTATTCTTTCTCGATGTAAAACGCGGGGTTCCCGGTGGGTCCCGCCTCGGAAGGGAAACGATCGGATGACAGGCTTGTCATCTCATCACCGAGATCGTGGAGTCTGATCGTTGTCGCACGAAGGGAGAAGGCATGATAAGACCGGGAGGGGAAGTGCCGGCGGGCGCGTAGCCTAGCCTGGATAGGGCACCGGGTTCCTAACCCGGCGGTCGAGGGTTCAAGTCTCTCCGGCCTCGCCGATTGAAGGCCCGAAAAAGGCCCGCTGAGAACATCGAAGCCTCGGTGGACGGACCACACCCCTCGAACGCTAGGAGTTTTGCACGGGGGGTGTGGCCTATTAGCCCCTACGACTTCTGCGGGCCGCGTCGGGTGCAACGATGGTTGCACCTGCCGAGCGGTGATCCCTCGATTGGTATATTCCCCAACGATAGTCTCCCTGGCGGGAGCCCCCGCGAATGTCGAACGAGCTTTCTGACGCCGCCCAGCGTGCGCAACACTACCTCGAGAACGTCGGGAAGCGAAGAGTCGCACCCGATTCCATTTCCATTCGCGCTCTCGACGAACTGTCAGGTCCCCTACCGGAGACCGGGGAGGAGGCTGAACTAGTGATCGCCGATCTCGACCGGTTAGGCTCTCCGGCGACGGTGGCCAGCGCCGGCGGTCGATACTTTGGGTTTGTCGTCGGAAGCGGGCTCCCCGTCGCTCTCGCGGCGAACTGGTTGGCCGGGAGCTGGAACCAGAACGTTGCCATGGAAGTCATGTCACCTGTCGGATCCCGTCTCGAGCGGGTCGCGCTCGGCTGGATTCGCGACGTCCTCGCTCTGCCCTCGGAATCTCAGGGGGCGTTTGTAACGGGCGACACCCTCGCGAATTTCACCGCTCTGGCCGCCGCCCGCCACGAGGTTCTGAGGAAGGTGGGTTACGACGTCGAGAGCCAGGGGATGAGCCGCGCACCGTCCGTCACGGTCCTGGTCGGCAACGAAGTTCATGTCTCCGTGCTCAGAGCGATCTCGTTACTCGGTCTGGGTCGAGACCGGGTCGTCCGACTTCCCGTAGACGAGCAGGGCCGAATGCAGGTCGATCAATTGCCGAGCGTGTCGGGGCCGACCATCGTGTGTACCCAAGTGGGGAATGTCAACACCGGTACCTCGGACCCGGTCCGCGAGATTTCCCGCCGAGTGCATCCCTCCGGTGCGTGGGTGCACGTCGACGGGGCGTTCGGACTGTGGGCCCGCGTTTCCCCCGGTCGTCGAGCTCAGATAGACGGGGTCGAGGAGGCCGACTCTTGGGCGCTCGATTGCCACAAATGGCTCAACGTTCCGTATGATAGCGGCGCCGTCTTTGTTCGGAACAGCGACGCCCTCAGAGCTGCGATGGCCGCGGGGCCGGCGGCCTACCTACCCTCGGGAGGAGAGGGCGACCGCATGGAGTTCACTCCTGAAATGTCCCGCCGGGCTCGCGGTGTCGACGTCTGGGCCGCTCTTCGTTATCTCGGTCGGTCGGGTTTGGCCGACCTGGTGGAGAGGTGCTGCGCGCACGCGCGCCTCTTTGCCGACCGGCTGACCGCTGCGGGGTTCCACGTCCTCAACGACGTGGAGCTGAATCAGGTCCTGGTGTCTTTCGGAAGCGACGCCGTCACTCGAGCCGTCATCTCAGCGATTCAGCAAGAAGGAACGTGTTGGTGCGGAGGCACCGTCTGGCACGGGACGACAGCGATGCGAATCAGCGTGAGTTCGTGGGCTACCACGGAGACCGACGTGGAGCGGTCGGTGGAGGCAATGATCAGAGTGGCCAAGGAGCTAGTGCCGGATTGACCCACCGGTAGTTGCAACGACCGTACAGCCGCAGTCTTCAGTGAAGCCCTCCCCGGACGTTCTGAGTCAGGCTCAGTGTCCGGCCTACACGGAGTCTGACACCCGGGAGGATAGTGTGGAGAATCCCCCGGAATCGGAAACGTTCGCCGGCTTAGGCAGCCGCTTCGTTGCGGATAACTCGCCCCTTGTTCTCACAAGGGGTCCGTTTCGAACCACCAGGGACCGTGGACCACGGACTTAAGCCTCCTGAATACTCTTCGAGCCGTGGTCCCGGTCCGGCGCCTCGCCGCGATCATGTTCACCGACACGGTCGGTTACACGGCTTCGGCACAGGCCGACGAGGCGGGTGCACTCGGATTACTTCGTCACCAGGAGGAGCTCGTCCGCCCACTGTTCGCGGCTCACCAGGGACGCGAAATCAAGTCGACGGGCGACGGGTTCCTGGTCGAGTTCGATAGTGCTCTGATGGCGACCCAATGCGCGGTCGACATCCAACGTCGGATGTACGAGCGGAACGCCCAGTCAGGGCTCGTCCCGATTCAGATCCGAATCGGAATTCACCTCGGCGACGTCGAGCAGCACGGTGCCGACATTTTCGGAGACGCTGTAAACATCGCAGCTCGGATTCAGACGGCCGCTGAGCCGGGAGGAATCTGTGTATCGGGTGCGGTCTACGAACAAGTCCGGAACAAGATCCCGGATAAGCTCGAGAGGATCCCGCCTACAGCCTTGAAGGGCGTGCATGCCCCGATCGACATCTATCGAGTGGTATTGCCCTGGGCGGTTCGAGAGCCGCCGTCCGTCAGCTCCGGTCCACGGCGGCTGGCGGTGCTTCCGTTCACCAACATCAGCCCAGATCCGAAGGACGAGTACTTCGCCGACGGCCTCACGGAGGAGATCATCTCCGTGCTCTCGCAGCTTCGAGAGCTGCGTGTGATTGCTCGAACCTCCGTGAGCCAATACAAATCGACTTCGAAGACACTCTCCCAGATCGGCAACGAGCTCGGGGTCGAAGTGGTCCTAGAAGGGAGCGTTCGGAAGGCCGGCGACGAACTTCGGATAACGGCCCAACTCATCCGTACGGATACCCAGGAGCACACCTGGGCGAACACGTACGATAGGAAACTCGAGAAAGTGTTCGCGGTCCAAACGGAGATAGCGCGGCAAGTGGCGGAGGCGCTCAAGGTTGAATTGCGAGCAGCCGAAGAGGACCGTTTGAAGGCGAGACCGATCCTGCGACCGGATTCCTATCTCGCCTACCTGAAAGGCCGAACTCTTGAGAATTTATCCGATAGAAACTCGCTCGAGGCCGCCCAGGAGCAGTTCGAGCTTGCAATTTCCCTCGACGCTCGAAATGCCGCTGCGCATTGCGGTCTAGCGGATACGCTTCGCACTCTCAACTGGTGGCATCCCGACGCCTTACCACCGGGGTGGGACGAAAAGAGCCGACGGCTGGTGGCGCGGGCCGTCGAA
>JASHQX010000073.1 GCA_030038895.1 Thermoplasmata archaeon | reverse complement strand
ATCGAGGCCAGCTCCCCGACCGGGAGGGCACGGTCGCTACGGGGTCCGGAGGATAAAGACGCGTGCCGGGGCCGCGTCAAGCCTTAAATCGCAGGCCCGGGTGCGCGGCCGAGGTGCGTTCGCGTGGCGCATTACCCTCGACCCGCGCTCGACCGGATCGGCCTGTCGCCGGGGAAGAAGACGCGGCTCAAGCGGCTGCTCTACGAGCACGGACCGGGGGGCGGCACGATGCTCGCGCTCCCGATCGACCAGGGCCTCGAGCACGGTCCGATCGACTTCTTCGCCAACCCCGCGTCGCTCGATCCGCTCTACCAGTACGAGCTCGCCCGGGACGGCAAGTTCAGCGCCATCGCTCTCCACATCGGGCTCGCGGAGAAGTACTACCATGAGTTCGCGGGCGACGTCCCGCTGATCCTGAAGCTCAACGGGAAGACGGCGATCCCGTCGGATGCGCAGGCGTTTAGCCCGCTCACCGGCACGGTCGAGGACGCCGTACGGCTCGGTGCCGACGCGGTCGGGTACACCGTCTACGTCGGCTCGCCGGCGCAGGACCGTGACTTCCTCCAGCTCCTCGAAGTTCGCCGCGCAGCCGAGCGGTTTGGGATGCCGCTCGTCGTCTGGGCGTACCCCCGGGGCGAAGCGGTTGCGAAGAAAGGGGGCCGGGACGGTCTCTACGCGATCGATTATGCCGCGCGCGTCGCGCTCGAGCTCGGCGCGGACATCGTGAAGCTGAACTACCCCGTGTCCTCCGAGAAGGACGCGGAGAGTCCTGCGCCGTACAATTCGCTCCATCTCTCGCCGGACGATGCGTTCCATAAGGTCGTGCAGAGCGCCGGACGAGCGCTCGTCCTGGTTTCGGGCGGCGAGAAGATGGGGGACGAGGAACTCTTGAAGAAGGTCCGCTCCTCCCTCGATGCGGGAGCGACCGGCATCATCTTCGGCCGCAATCTCTGGCAGCGACCGAAGGAGGAAGCCCTGCGCCTGACCCGCGAGTTCCATGCCATCTTCCGGGAGTACGCCCAGGCCCCGGGGTAAGCGCACGATCAGGGCGATCCGGCGGTGGGTCCGGATCATCGGCGACGATCACCCGAGAGCCTGCACCGGCCGCCGGCTCCTCCGGCTCGGGCTGGCCGAGGAACCTGCCGTTGCCTCCGAACCGATCGACGCCCCGGTCGTCCTCGATCCCTATGCCCCGCAGCCGCTTTCGAGAGCGGACCGGGCGATTGCCGAACGTGCGGGAATCCTCGCCATCGATTGCTCCTGGAATAAGCTCTCCTCGCGGGGTCGGCTGCCGATCGGGCGCACCGAGGGCGGGCCCCCGGTCCGCCGTCGCCTTCCCTACCTCGTCGCGGCGAACCCACAGCATTACGGCCGGATCGGCGAGCTCAACACCGTAGAGGCGTTGGGAGCGGCGTTGTACCTTCTGGGGCGGCCGAAGGAGGCCGCCGATCTCCTCCAGGGATTTGCAGGCGGACCGGCCTTCCTCGAGATCAATCGGGATCGGCTCCGACGGATGGCCCGGGCCTTGAACGCCGAAGAGGCCCGTGCGTTAGAACGGTCGATCTACGGGGGCGGGAACGACCGACCCTCCGTTGATAGGTGATGGATCGAAACCTGGGCAACCGATTGGACAGGTGAGGTGAGCGGCACGCTCGCGGCGATGACTCCGCCAAACCTCTCGTAGATACGGGTCGTGTGGAGGGTCAGGCAGCGGCCCTGGTAGAGCGGACGACCGCAGAGGTCCGGATCGTGACCCCGAAGGAAGACGGAGAGACCCGTGGTCGCTAGGAAGCGGTCGAGATCGGCGCGGTTCCACGCCAGGGCTCCCCCTCGACGGGACCGTGACGCATCTGCCTCCGCCCAGACGACTTCGCAGAGTGCCTCATCGTCCAAGTTGGCGTACGTATCCGGCCACTTCGCGGCCAAACGACGCGGAAACCCGGCATGGGCGAGGTACACCCCGCTCTCTGTCGCCGCGGCGACCGGCCCGCGCTCAAGAAGACCCATCAGGCGCGCGTAGCGCTCGACGTCCGGCCCCCAGAGGGCATCGACTTCTTCGGGGAGCAGGTGGGGGAAGGCGGGCACCCGCCGGGAGGTCTCGTGGTTGCCTTGAAGCAAGAGGACTCGGTCCGGGAACTTAGAGGCGAGGGATAGCAAGTAGAGGGCGTTCGCGACCGAGCCCTCGCCGCAATCGTCCGGCGCGCGGTCGATGTAGTCCCCCAGACCGATGAAGAGCGTGTTGTCCTTCGCCCGGAGGAACAGTGCGGCGGCTTCCAGTATCGATCGCCAGTCTCCATGGGAATCACCGAAGACAATCGCCGACCCGGCCCGTCCCGATGGTACCGAAACGAAGGGGGGGTGGACCGGTACGGATCGTTCGAGGGCGCCCAAGAGCCGGTCGGCCTCCTCGGGAGAGAGCGAGAGGACCGAAGCGGGAGAGACCGGGATTTCCATCGTACGGGTTCCGGAAACTCAGGTACCGAGGGAAAGTGCGGGGGGCCGGAAATCCCGGCGGCCGGCAAAACCAGCCGGCGTGCCTTTTGAACCGGCGAATGCCCTAGGCAACAGGGTCCTAAGCCCTGCCTCGGTGGCCCCGTCCCTCCCGGGAAGCGGATTGGCCGAGCTGGAGCACCCCCGCACGGTGAGTCGAACGCGGAACGCGAAGTAGCCCCGGCAGGAGTACCGGTCGAGGGGGTCGCGCTCCCCCGCGGCGTTCGAACCTGCGTCGCGAGATCCAGAGTCTCGCATGATTGGCCACTACACCACGGGGCTACGGCGAAGCCAGTTTCGGGCGACTGATAAACGTTGCCGCGCGTAGCTCGGAAGGTCCGTCATCTAGCGGGGTTCGACCCTACCGCACAAATAGGCAGGGGGAGTCCCTCGGCGGTCCGCGCCGGGGGGATCGATGACCGAGACTCGCGCGATCTCTGCTCCTTCCTCGGCGGGAAACCCGTCGGATTCCTCCCCCACCGCCCCGGGCGGGTCCCCACCCGTGCCCCCTACCGCTCTGCGATCCAATTTCCTTCCCTCCGCGCGCCGGTCGCTCCTGATCTATGTCTCGGTACCGACCGTCGCCTTCGTCCTCCTCGCGACCACTTCGACCTCGCCGCTGTCGAGCCTGCTGTCGTACTTCCCGGTGGCCGCAGTCGACGTCAGCTACTCGTTCTTGCGTATGCTCGCCGCGTACGCGTTGTCCCTTGCGTTCTCGCTGGCGTACGGGTACTATGCCGCCACGCATCATGGTGGCGAACGAGTGATGATCCCGGTCCTCGACATCCTCCAGTCGGTGCCGATCCTTGGTTTCTTCCCCTTCGCAATCGCGGTCCTGGCCGCCGCGACCCCCGGTAGCTTCCTCGGCCCGAACTTTGCCTCGGTCTTCCTCATTTTCACCTCGATGGCCTGGAACATGGTCTTCGGCGTCTACGAGTCCCTGAAGACCCTCCCCGGGGATCTGAAGGAGGCGGCGGACACCTTCGGCCTGCGGGGCTGGCTTCTCTTCCGGCGCGTGCTGTATCCGGCCACCGTAAACCGACTCGTCTACAATTCGGTCCTCTCCTGGACGGCGGGCTGGTTCTTCCTGGTCGAGGCCGAGATCTTCACCACGAACACCTCGTACGCCCTCCAGGGGATCGGGAGCTACCTATCGTTCGCCGCGAGCGCGGCTAATGGACCGAAGTTCCTCGCCGGGATCATCGTACTGATCATCGTCATCGCCCTCCTCGATTTCGCGGTCTGGCGCCCCCTCGGTCGCTGGGCGGAGCGGTTCCGCTACGACGTGGCCCCGGCGGGTGAATCGGAGATCGTCGCGACCGAACGCGAGGCCACCGGCAGGTTTCACCGGGCTCGCGTGTACGTCACCGAGCGCGTCCGAACCGGAGTGACTCGGATCTCGACCCCCTTCGTCCAGCTCGCGGCGATCACCGTGCGGCCCGGCCGTCCTCTGAGCGGCCGTCGCCGATCGACCATCTACTACGTCGCCCTGGGCTCGATCCTCGTCGTCGTCTGGCTTCTGCTCATCGCGCTCGGGATTGCGGTCATCGATGTCTTTCGCGCCCCGATCGAACCGGCGGTCCGGAACCAGATCAACATGGTCCCGCTGGCCATCGGGGCCTCGACCTTGCGCGTCGTCGCCTCCTTCGCGATCTGCCTCGCGATCTCGCTCCCGCTCGCAATCCACATCTCGCGCAGTTCGCGGGCGAGCCGAGCGGGCCTACCGATCATTGAAGTGATTGCGTCGTTCCCCGCCACCGCGCTCTTCCCGGTGATCATCTTCCAGCTGATCCCCTACCTCAGCGCGGAGGGGGCGGCGATCCTGATGCTGATGACGGGCATGATGTGGTACCTGTTCTTCAACATCCTTTCCGGCGTCCGCTCCCTTCCGCCCGATCTCACCGAAGCCGCGCGCGCCTACAACGTGCGGGGCTGGAAGTTCTTCCGTCGGGTGCTGCTCCCCGGGATCTTCCCGGCCCTGATCACCGGATCAATCACCGCATTCGGCGGGGGGTGGAACACCTTGATCGTCGCTGAGTACCTCAATGTCGGGGCGGGCAAACAACTGAGCTTGCTCGGGCTCGGGCAACTGATTGACATCGGTTACGCTCTCGGCACCCCGGGGGAGGCGCTGATGGCGGCCGCACTCTTCGCCCTCGTGGGCACGGTCATCGCCATCAACGAGCTCATATGGAAGCCGCTCTACCGCCGGGCGGCGACGCAGTATCGCTACGACTGAGCGCCGGCCTGCGGACGGCGAAGTCGCGAACGGAACGATGGCGCTGATCCGGGTCGAGCACGTCGACAAGAGCTTCCCCACCCGCCACGGCTCAATCTCGATCATGCAGGATATCACGTTCGACGTAAAGGACTCCGATTTCCTCGCGATTGTCGGACCGTCCGGTTGCGGCAAATCGACCCTCCTCCGCCTGATTCAGGGACTCGACCGTCCGACGGCCGGTCAGATCCTGTTCCGGGACCAGCCCGTCAATTCCGTGAGCAAACAGATGGCCATGGTCTTCCAGAGCTTTGCGCTCTTCCCGTGGCTCACGGTCTCCCAGAACGTTGCCTTCGGGCTCGAGGCGTTGGGCTGGTCGGCGGATCGCATCCACCCTCAGGTCGAGCGCTACATCGAGGTCACCGGACTTGACGGATTCCAAGAGGCCTATCCACGCGAGCTCTCGGGCGGGATGCGCCAGCGCGTGGGGCTCGCGCGAGCCCTCGCGGTAGAGCCCGCGGTCCTGCTGATGGATGAGCCGTTCAGCGCGCTCGACCCGCTGACGGCGGAGAGTCTACGGGACGAGGTGCTCCAGCTCTGGCAGGATCCGTCGCTCCCTCCCGAGGCGGTGCTGCTCGTCTCGCACAACATCGAGGAGGCGATCGAGCTCGCCGACCGGGTCATCGTCCTCTCCCGTCGCCCCGGCCGCGTCCTGGCCGAGGTCACCGTCGACCTCCCCCGGCCGCGGGACCGAAAATCGACCGCGTTCTACGAATTCACCGATCGTGTCTATTCGCTTATCACCGAAGGCCGGCCCTCCCTCGCGGGCACGGAGCTGCCCGCTAATGGCGACGCACGGGCCGGGTAAGGCTTTTAGGACGCTCACCGCGTAGGGCAACTCTGGACCCGGCCGTGCCGACCACCTATCCCAAATCTAGCCCGACCGAGATGATGGGGCTCCTCGTGCTCCTCAAGGGCCATAAGGGCTCGGAGGACGTGGCGCGGCTGGCGGACGATCTCGACCTCGAGATTGACGAGATCCTTCCGGCACTTGAATACGCCGAAGTCCTTCAACTTGTGACCGTTTCCGATGGGCGTGCCACCTTCACCGACCTTGGCAAGCGGTTCGTGGCCGCGTCCATCCGTGAGCGTAAGGCGATCCTTCGGGACCAGCTCAAACGCACGACCCTGTTTCGGACCCTAATGCGCGCCCTGGAGAGCGCGCCGGACCACAGCCTGAGCGACGAGCAACTGAGCCAGATCGTTTCCTTTACCACCGCACAGGCGGACGAGGCGGTGCAGAACATCGTCAACTGGGGACGGTACGCCGAACTGTTCCGCTACGACTCCGACGAGCGCCGGCTCGTCGCCCGGCGTCGCCCCACTTCGAACCGATCACCGGCGAGTAAGCCTCCGCCCCCAGGCGCTTCGGCCTCCACCCTGGGGACCGGCGGGCTCACCCCGCACGCGCCCGGGAGTTCGGGCCGGTCGGCCGAGAAGGAGACCGCCGCGGTCGCGATTTCCTGACGGGCCGCGATGCGCCTCCGCGGCGGGTGCGACGCACTCTTAACTCGCGTCGAACTGGACGGACGAGCGTCAGACCCATGAGTGACCTAGAGATTTTCGGCGTTCCGGGCAGTCTACGAAAGAACGCGTACTCCCTCGGGCTATTGCGAGCGGCGCAGGAACTCGCGCCGAAGGACATGCACATCGAGGTCGCAGATATCCGCGCATTCCCGGTGTTCAACCAGGATGACGAGGATCATCCTCCCGAACCCGTCCGGGTCTTCCAGGAAAAGGCGCGCGCGGCCCACGCGATTCTCTTCTCGCTCAACGAGCACAACTACGGCCTATCGGCGGCCGAGAAGAACGCGCTCGATTGGGGGTCCCGCCCGTACCCGAAGAGCGCGTGGAATGGAAAACCGGCGGGCATCATGAGCGCGAGTATCGGGATGATTGGGGGCGCGCGGGCCCAGTATGAGCTCCGTCAATCGATGGTTTTCCTCAACATGTTCCCGATCAACCGGCCCGAGGTGATCGTGCCGTTCGCCGCGCAGAAGTTCGACGCGAACGGCCGATTGACCGACGAGACGAGCCGCAAGTTCATCTCGGACCACCTCACAGAGCTCGCTCGCTTCACCCGCGTGCTTCTGCGTATCCCCTAGATCGCGGGAACACGATCGTCTTCCACGCTCGCGCGAAGCCCTTAAGCGCGACTGACTTTCCCCCCCGCCCCGGTGGGCACGTAGATCAGCGGAAGATCGCTGCTTTCGCAAAGCAGAGGTCGGGGGTTCAAATCCCCCCGTGTCCATCCCTTTAAGGGTTAGGATCCTCCACGGACTTCGACCACTCGCTCCCTTCCCTAAGCAAGACCCAAAATCATGTTCAGAGGAGTCCGCCAGGCCCGGTCGCGAAGGAGGCGACAATGGTTCTCAGGCCCGGGCAACAATGAGTTGGAAGGGACGGCGCCTTCAGGCGCTGGGCCGGTCTGGGTTCGTCGGGCCGGCCTATAGAAGAGAGACTCGCAGGGACCCAGCCCACGAAGGGTGGCCCAACGGTAGAATTAACGAGCGAGTGGACCAAGTTGGAGATTCTGACAGCCCGTGAGACTAGTCGCGACTCGTGCGAATCAGTTGCGAGAACCCCTTTTCCCACGCGGG
>JASHQX010000072.1 GCA_030038895.1 Thermoplasmata archaeon | reverse complement strand
GTACGCCCCGAGCGCGCCCCGGGGCCCATCGACCAATGCGGCGAGCGGGCCCGCGACGCCCAGCGGAAGTCCTCCGGGCCCGCTCGTGCGGTCGAAGTAGAGATACGTTCGAGGACCGCGCACCTCCACAAAGAGCTCGACGTCCGGTCGATCGAGGTCGACGACGAGGTGGCGATCCGCGAACTTCTCCAGGATGTCGGACCCGAGGTCCCGCGCGAGCTCCTGACTCGTGAACGGATGCTGGCCGGTCCGCCGGGCACGAACGGCGAACCGGGCGCCGGGGGTGAGACGGGGCTCGGCCAAAATGAGCAGTCGGTCCCGAATGATGACGCGGTCGCTCGTCACCTCCTCGACGGCGCTGATCGAGGTGACCCCGAAGACGCGTTTCAGTACCCGACGGGCTCCCTCTGCGTCGTCCGCCTCCACGTAGAGGTGGCCGTGGTCGGACCGGAGCCGGCTCGTGATCCCTTCCCGAACGAACTGTTCGAGGATGTTGCGGCGCAGGTGGTTCTCGAACTCCCGACGGACCGGCGGCGACTTGAGGGCGAGCTCGCCGTACCGGACGAGGAAGAGCGACGCCATCGCGAACCGTTAAGATAGATGGGCCGCTAAAGCGTCGCGGTCGGGAGTGACGGTGACTTCTCAGGCAAATCCCCCCTCTCCCCCCGTCGATCCCTGGGCCCCGTTCGTCGACGCGATCCTGGCAGGGCTCGATGCGGGACTCCGGGGTCTCTCGATCCCGCTCGGGGATGCGGAGCTCCGGACGCAACTGGACGTCGAAGGCGGCGCCGATGGAGATATCGCCCTCCCGACGCACCGGATCGCTCACGCCTCCCGGCGAGACCCAGCCGAGCTCGCGCTCGCGCTCGCCGCCGCCTTCCCTGCGAATCCGCTCGTTCCTTCGGTCCGCGCGAAGGGGGCGTACGTCAACTTCACGGTCGATCCCGGCAGGCTCACCGACGCGACGCTGTCGCTGGTCTTCCAACGGGGCGGCCGGTATGGGCACGCCGAGCCTACCGGCGAATCGGTCTGTGTCGAGCATACGAGCGCGAACCCGACCGGGCCGTTTCACATCGGACGCGTCCGCAACTCGATCATCGGCGATACGCTCGCCCGCGCGCGTAGGGCCGCGGGGCAGGCCGTGACCACCCAGTACTACGTCGACGACATGGGTCGGCAGGCGGCGATGATCTCTTGGATCTGGTCGAAGCCGCGTGCCGAGTGGCCCGTGCCGATCCGCCGCGCGGTCGACGGAGAGGAGATCGACGGGGAGAAACCCGACCTGCACCGGGGACGACCGTACCCCGCGATTTCTGCCTACCTCAAGGAGCACGAGGACGCGCGCGCGGAGGTGGCGAACCTGGTCCGATCGATCGAGGAGGGACAACCCCCCGCGAACCACCGAGAGCTCACCGAGGAGATCCTGAAGGGGATGCTCGACTCGCTCGCGCGCCTCAAGATCGGGTTCGATGAGATCGTCTGGGAGTCGAGCTTCCTACACGACGGGTCCGTCGAGCGAGTGCTCGACCGGCTGAGGCACGCCCCCCACGCCGTCCGGGAATCGAACGGTGCCTGGGCGATCGACGCGAGCGGCCTCGGCCTCCCGAAGGAATCGACCCACGTCGTCTTCCAGCGCGCGGACGGAACCAGTCTGTATCTTTCCCGCGACATCGCCTACCATCTCGCGAAGTTCGCTCGCTTCCAATCGGTGACCGACGTCCTCGGTCAGGACCATCAGCTGCATGCCCGGACGCTGAGTGCGCTCCTCGCGGAGATCGGCGAGACGAGTCGCCCGGAGTTTGTGATCTACCAGGACATCACCGTCCCCGAAGGGGGCCGCATGTCGACCCGGGGCGGTTCGGCGGTCTGGCTCGACCACTTACTCGAGGAGGCGGTCGAGCGGGCCCGTCGGGAGGTCCTCCTGCGGCGGGAGGACCTTTCTCAAGGGGACATCGAGCGGATCGCGGAGTCGGTCGCCACGGGGGCGATACGGTACCACATCGTGCGGGTCGCGCCGGAAAAGCCGGTCGTGTTTCGATGGGAGGAGGCACTCTCGTTCGAGGGACGCAGTGGACCTTTCTTGCAGTACTCGTATGCTCGGGCCTCCAGCGTCCTGCGAAGGGGCGAGGTGGCGCAAGGACCGTACCCGTACAACGCGGACCTCCTCAGCGACCCCGAGGAGCGTTCCCTGATCCGGATTCTCGCCGGGTTTCCTCGCGCCGTGACCTACGCGGCTCGCTCGGCCCACGTCCAGGCGCTCGCCGGCTACGCTCACGACCTCGCCGACCAGTTTAACCGGTTCTATCATGCCGTCCCGGTCCTGAAATCCGGTGCGGAGCGGGAGAGCCGGATCGCGCTCGTGGCCGCCGTCCGGCAGACGCTCGGCAACGCGCTCGACCTCCTAGGAGTCGATCGTCTCGAGACGATGTGAGGTAGGGGCAGAGGGAAGTTCCAAGTACCCTTCCTCGATGGGACCGCCGAGGGTCCAATGGCGAGCATCCGCGACGATTTCGTGAAGTTCATCAAGCAGGGGAATCTCGTACAGCTGGCGGTAGCGTTCGTGATGGGCGCGGCGTTCGCCGCGCTCGTCACCGCGCTCGTGGCCGACATCATCACCCCGCTCATCGGGGTTGCCGGGAAGTTCAACTTCTCCTCTTGGGTCTTCACCGTCAACGGCAGCACGTTCATGCAGGGTGCATTCCTCAATTCGCTGATCGCTTTCGTCACGATCGCCCTCGTGATCTTCTTCGCCATCGCTCTGCCGTACCAGCGCTGGCAGGATCGCCAAGCCGCGAAGGCCGCGAAGGCACCGCCGACCACTCGACAGTGCCCGGAATGCCTCACCACGATCCCGATCGCGGCGAAGCGGTGCTCGGCCTGCACCGCGACCGTCCCTCCCGTCGCGCCGGCTGCGCTGGCCACGGCAGCGGCCAGCTCCTAGGCACGGGAGGACCTGAATCCGAACAGCGGATCCGGCCGACGAGCCGCGCGGAAGCCTCGAGCCCGGAGGCGGCACGCATCGCACCGGCCACATGGCCGTAGACCCCCGGCATAGCAGCTCCATGTGAGATCCCACGGGACGCCGAGACGGTCCCCCCGCCGAACGATGTCGGCCTTCGATAGCGAAAGAAGGGGTGCGAGAATCCGTACCCGCTCGCCGCGTTCCACGCCGATCCGGGTCGCGAGCCGAGTGAGCCGTTCGAACGCCCGAAAGTACTCCGGGCGGCAGTCCGGATACCCGGAGTAGTCGATCGCGTTCGCTCCGAGGTAGATTGCGCCGAGGCGATGGCTCTCGGCGTATCCGAGAGCGATCGACAACAGGATCGTGTTGCGCGCGGGAACGTACGTGGAGGGAATGCGACCGCGATGTGGGCCGGCGGTGGGGAGGGAGCGCGATGGCCGGGTCAGCGATGAGTCCAGGAGCGGACCGATCGGCAACCGGACGATCACGTGACTTCGAACCTGGTACCGGCGGGCGAGCGCGCGGGCCGCACGGACCTCCCGCGCGTGCCGCTGGCCGTAGAGGACCGTCAACGCGTGCACCGGGGGACGATCGTGGGAGGCGATGGCGAGACAGGTCGCCGAGTCCATTCCTCCGGAGAGGAGGACGACCGAGCCACGAAGCGAGCCACCCCGGTTCATACAGTTCCGCGGAAGACGAGGAGGAGCACGGCGGCGATTGCGACGGAAGAAAGCATTCCGAGGAAGTTCGTCGAGTGCTTGGACAGGTGCCCTGCGTTCTCGAGGGTCTGACCGAGCACCGAATCGACCTGGCAGGCGAGGAACCCGGAGACGGTCACGATGAGGCCGAAGGCGACGGGGAAAGCAGGCGCAGAACCGAAGAGGGCGAAGAAGCCGACGGCCGCCGCGCCCGTCAGCCCCGCCCCGACGAGGGCGAA
>JASHQX010000071.1 GCA_030038895.1 Thermoplasmata archaeon | reverse complement strand
CGTGTGTACGTTGACCGTGAACGAGAGACCCGTTCCCTCGCAACAGTCCGGCCCTCCTTTGAACGGTGAGGAAGGGAACGGGATCGTCTCTGCCGGTGCACCGGCCCTCCCTCAGAACGAGGGGGAACACCCCGTTGCGGCGCCCGAACCGTCCGACTGGAGGGAGAGATACCGGGGCAAGATCCGTACCGCGGAGGGCGCGGTCTCGGCGGTCGAAAGCGGGAGCCACATCTTCATCGGATCGGGAGCCGCAGAACCCCAGGAGCTCGTCGCGGCCCTCGTGAAGCGGGCCGAGAAGGTCTTCGGGACGGAGATCGTCCACATCATGACGCTCGGGCTCGCCCCCTACGTAGAACCGAAATGGGGCGAGAATTTTCGACACAACGCCCTGTTCATCGGGCCGAACGTACGGGAAGCCGTGGCTCAAGGGCGGGCCGATTACACGCCAATTTTCCTCAGCGAGATCCCCCGATTGTTCGAACGGGGGCGGGTACCGATCGACGTCGCTCTGATCGAGGTCAGCCCGCCGGATCACCACGGGTTCTGCTCGTACGGAGTCAGTACCGACGTGGTGAAGCCCGGTGCGGAGGCCGCGCGTCTTGTGATCGCCGAGGTGAACGCCCAGATGCCGCGGACGATGGGTGACTCGTTCATTCACGTCGACAATATCGAGTACCTCGTGCCGGTCGACTACCCCATTCTTGAGGCGAAGGTACCCGAACCCGACGAAGTCGCGCGGGAGATCGGCCGCTACATCGCGAGCCTGGTCGAGGACGGCTCGACCCTGCAGATGGGGATCGGCACGATCCCGGATTCCGTGCTTTACTCCTTGAAGGACAAGAAGGACCTCGGGATTCACACGGAGATGTTCTCCGACGGGATGATGCATCTCGTCGAGGCCGGCGTGATCACCAACATGAAGAAGACGCTGGCCAAAGGGAAGGTCGTCGCGGCGTTCTGCATGGGTTCGAAGAAACTCTACGATTACGTCGACAACAATCCGTTCATCGAGTTTCATCCCGTTTCGTTCACCAACGACCCGTTCGTGATCGCCCAGAACGATCGGATGGTCTCGATCAACAGCGCGCTCGAGGTCGACCTCACCGGTCAGGTATGCGCCGATAGCCTCGGGGAGTACTTCTACTCCGGGATCGGCGGCCAGGTCGACTTCGTCCGTGGCGCGTCCCGTTCGAGAGGAGGCAAGGCGATCATCGCGCTCCCTTCGACAGCGGCTGACGGGACGGTCTCGCGGATCACTTCGCAGCTGAGGCCGGGAGCCGGTGTCGTGACGAGCCGGGGCGACGTTCACTACGTCGTGACCGAGTGGGGAGTCGCCTACCTACACGGGCTTACGATCCAGCAGCGGGCGCTCGCGCTGATCTCGATTGCTCACCCCAAGTTCCGGCCCGGCCTCATCCGCGAAGCCAAGCGACTGAAGTTCATCTCCGATGACGTCCCCGAAATCTCCGAGGCCGGGATGATCTACCCCGGCCAATGGGAGACTACCCACACGTTCACCGGCGGGCTGCACGTCACCTTCCGCCCGATCAAAGCGACCGACGAAGAGATGATGAAGGACCTGTTCTACCGGCTCTCGGAGCACACCATCTACCAACGGTTCTTCCGGTCGCTCCGCTCCATGCCCCACCGGGACCTGGTGCACTTCGTCCACGTCGACTACTCGAATGAAATGGCGGTCGTCGGGGTGGTGAGCGACCCGGACCGCCCCGAATTCGAGCAGATCATTTGCGTCGGCCGCTACTTCCTCAACCGCGCCCAGAACGTGGCGGAGGTGTCGTACCTCGTTCGCGACGATTTCCAGCGGCGAGGGATCGGTTCGTACCTCGTCCGGTACGTCGCTCGGATCGCCCGCGAGAACGGGATCGAGGGCTTCGTCGCTGAGATCCTTCCGGACAACGCCCCCGCGATGAAGATCCTTCATAAGCTAGGGTTTCCGGTGGAGACGATTCTGTCCGGTGGGAACTATCAACTCAAGGTTTCGTTCGGCCGCCCCCGCATGACCGAGAAGAGTTGAGGGGGCTCCCGGTGCCGCGTGGCCCCGATCGGGTCCTGAGCGGGGGACCGCCTGCGGAGTTCCTTTGGGCTCCGGCCCGGGCGAGCCGCCCAATAGGCCGCGGCCTCCCGGTCGTTCGGGTACGGATCGACGTAGTCCCGCGAGGTTGACGGGAGGTGAATGCAGTCGCCGGGGATTTCTATGACACTGCGTCCATTCACCGTGGTTTGGGATCCTCGGTTCCGCGACTACGACTTTGGCCCTGGCCACCCGTTCGACGAGGCCAGCCGTGAGTCCGCGGTGCGCTTGTTCGAGAGTTCGCTCACCCCTGAGGAACAGGCCACCGTCGGTTGGCAGCGGTCAATTGAGCCGGCCCCAGCCCCCACGCTCCTCACGTTCCACGAAGAGGGGTATCTATCGTTCGTTCGGGCAGCGAGCGGATCTAGCCGGGTGACGATCCTAGACTCGCCGGACACCCCTCTCTTTCCGGGATGCTTCCCGGCCTCGGCCCGGATCGTCGCGGGGACCGAATGGGCCGTGCGACACGTCATCGACCGAGCAGGGGTGGTGTTCGCGCCGGCGGGAGGCCTTCACCATGCCGCGCCGGGCCGCGCCAGCGGATTCTGCATCTTCAACGACGTGGCTATCGGGATCGCGGCCGCCCTGGAGGCCCGCCAGCGGGTCGCGTACGTGGACATCGACGTCCATCATGGAGACGGGGTCATGTACGGTTTCTACCGGCACGGCCGGGTCCTCGATGTCGACTTCCATCAGGACGGCCGGACGCTCTTCCCGGGAACGGGGCGCGTGACCGAGGTCGGGGAAGGAGACGGGGCCGGCCTGAAGGTGAACATCCCCCTGCCCCCGGGGGCGGGGGACGAAGCGTTGGTCCCGCTCGCTCGACGGATCCTCCCTTCGTTGACGGAAGAGTTCCGTCCAGATGTTTGGGTGATCCAGCACGGACTCGACGGCCACTGGGGAGATCCTCTCGCGCAGTTGCAGTACACGCCGCACGGCTACGCTGAAGTCGATCGTTTGTTACTCGACCTTTCCGCGCGGTGGGGCGGTCGGGTAGTGGTGACCGGAGGGGGTGGGTACCTCGCCCGTTCCGTGTCGCGGGTCCTGGCCCGTGTCGGGCGGCAATTCGGCGGCCTCGAAACCATCTCCGACGACGCCGTACTCCCGGAGGCTTGGAGGGTCGCTTTCGAGGACGCTTTCGGCTCGCCGGCCCCGGTCCAATGGGTCGACCCACCCGAACTCTATGAGTCCCCGTGGAGTCGCGCAAGGGAGGAACACCTAGTACGGGAGCTCGAGAACGCGCTCGGCCGACGGTTCCCTGCTCCGTAAGTGTCGTTCGGGAAGCCCGGCGTCCGCCGCGGCTTCTCGACCTTTCCTTGCGTACCTCCGGCTCGGCCGGTGACCGCGATCACGCTCAGTGAGGTGGTCGGAGCGGGGATCTCGAGCCAACGGATTCGAATTTCGAGGTGGGTCACCACCGAGAGGATTAAGAACCCGGGCCACGCGTCCTACAAACATCGGCCATGGCCGACGTGCCTTCGTTTTGTCCGAAATGCGGTAACACGATCCTCCCGGGCCACACGTTCTGCTTCAAATGTGGGGCCCGACGTTACGAACCCGCCGCGACAGCCACTGTCACCCACGACAGCTCGACGCCCGGCGAACCGGAGGGACCCACGGCCGGTACCCCTTCTACTGCGGCGCCTAGTCCCTCATCGACGAAGCCACC
>JASHQX010000070.1 GCA_030038895.1 Thermoplasmata archaeon | reverse complement strand
CCGAGGAGGCTCTCCGAATTGTCGGGGAGGTCTTTGAGCGCGAGCACGAAGAGCGGCGCGGCGTCCTCGTCCTTCGCGACGAACCAGAGGGAGAATTCGCGTCCGTTGGTGATCAGCGCGAGCGGAACCCCGGCCTTACGGGCCTGAGTGGTGATCTCGCCGGCCTCGCTGACGTTCGCCGTCCGCTCCCGGACATCGAGGAAGAGCTTCGGCTCCCCCTCCGCGTTGAACAGCGCGTAATCGACGTGCCCGTCTCCCCCCTTTACGGGGAAGTCGAGGTAGACCTGCTTCTTGTCGTGCGGGTCCCAGCCGAGCGCGACGAGGAACGGATTGACGATCCAGTGGCGGATCTGCTGTTCGGTGATGTCTTGGACGTCCCGGAGAACTTCCCCCGCGACCTGGGCGAAATCGTTCAACTGATGGGTGAGATCGACCGCTTCCATCGGCAGAGCGATGGGGGCTTTCGACCTTAAAACTAACTTGGAATCGGTGCCTTCCGGCCGCGGAGCCGTCGAGCCTCCGCGCTCAGGAACGGCTCGACCGGCTCGAGCGGGGTGGTGAGTCCCTCGTACGGCGGAAGGCCGAGGAGATCGGCAAGGAGCCACTCAACCTCGTAGGCGTAAAGAAGGGAGGAACCGACCGTCTCTAGGAACCGCGCGAGGCGGATTGCCCCTCGTGGGGATAGCCGGAGGTAGCGGGCCGGCAGGCCGAGACGCTCAAACATCTCGTCGGTCAGCGCCCGGTACTTCCACCGTGTCGGGCCTCCGACGAGCACGGTGTGGGTTTCACCGCTCTTCGCCTCCTTTAGGATGACCCGCGCAAGATCGGACACCGCGATCGGGCTCAGGTGGTAGTCGCCGTCCCCGAACATCGGGAAGGCGTGGTACCGGGCCATCGTCCGGAGCATCACGGTCACGAGCTTGTCGCGGGGACCAAAGAGCATCGTTGGGCGAAGGATCGCGTAGGAGAGCTCGGTCGCTTCGAGCGCGTGGTCGACCTTGCGCTTGTAGGTCATGTACGGGAGCGACGACTCGATCGACGCGGTCGCGGGCGGGACGCTGATGTGCACGAACCTCGGGACTCCGACCTCCTGAGAAGACGCGATGAGACGAAGGAGGCCCTCCGCGAGAGGGGCAAATCGACGCTTCGACCCGAAGCGGTACCAAGCCACGTTCACGACCAAGTCCACGTCGCGGAGCGTCCTCGGCCAGTCGGCGAACGTCGCGACGTCCGCCGGTATCCATTCCACTTGAGCCGCGGCTTCGCCCGGTGCCGGGTGGCGGTGGATCGAACGGATCTTCCAGGAGGGGGCGAACTCGGCGAGGATCGCGCGTCCGACGAGACCCCCGGCCCCTCCGACCAAGAGGAGGCGGGGCCGGTCCTCCGACGGTCTCATGACCGGACGGTGGGAGCTTCGCGCGGTTCCCCCCGCAGCGCAGGGGGCCGGGAGCGCGAGGTCCCGAAGATCGACTCCCACGCTTCGACAACGTGGGGGCGTACGTCGGCCACCGCGAGGGAACGGCCGGTTTCGCGCGAGAGCGAAGTCATGACCGACCCCTCAAAACCGCAGGGGTGGAACCGGTCGAACGCCGAGAGATCGACGTCTACGTTCAGCGCGAACCCGTGGAGGGTCACCCAGTGATCGACGGCGATGCCGATTGACGCGATCTTGCGCTCGCCCCCGACCCAGACCCCTCGCCGACCAGGGATGTGCGCGCCCTCGACGCCGAACCCCGCGATCGAACGGATGACGATCTCTTCCACATCGTGAACGAACCGGCGAACGTCCCGGGACCTGGGCTCGAGGTCCACGATGGGATACCCGACGAGCTGGCCCGGACCGTGGTAGGTGGCATGGCCGCCCCGCTCGACCTCGACCACGGGGAGTCCGCTCGCGGCGGCCCCTCCGTCGTCCCCTTCGACCCCCACCGTGACGACCGGCGGGTGTTCGACGAGCACGAGGGTGTCCTCTACTGTCCCTCTGCGGCGCGCCTTTACCAGCGCGCGCATCGCCTCGAGCGACTCGCGGTACTCTCGTCTCCCCCAGTCAACGACCGCCGGCATCCGTCCTCCGTCGAGCGACGTGCATCGGTTCCCCGAGCCAGAGGAGGGCCGCCTCTCCCAAGGCCTCGGAAAACGTCGGATGGGGGTGGATTGTCAGGGCGATGTCCCGCACCGTCGAGCCCATCTCGATCGCGTGGGCCGCCTCGGCGATGAAGTCGCCGGTCTCCTCCCCAGCGGCGTGGACCCCGAGGAGCTGGCCGGTCGCGTCGTCCCCGACCACCTTCACCCAGCCCTGGGTCGCATGCGAGGCATGCGCGCGGCCGAGCGCCGCGTAGGGGAACTTCGCCTCGCGGGCCTTGACCCCCTTCGCCTCCGCCTCGGCCTTGGTGAGACCGACGGTAGCGAGCTCGGGGACGGTGAAGACTACGGAGGGCATGGCCCGGAAGTCGAAGCGGGTCGGGAGTCCCGACAGGGCCTCCGCGGCTACGATCCCCTCGCGGTAGGCCTTGTGCGCCAGCATGGGGGGCCGGGTGACGTCCCCGACCGCAAAGATGTGGGACTCGCTGGTCCGCATCTGGGCGTCGACCGGGATGAATCCGGTTTTGGAGTCGAAGGCGACGCCGGCTTCCTCGAGTCCCAGGTCCTGGCTCGCGGGCCGCTTCCCGACCGTCACGAAGAGCCGCTCGGCCGAGTATTCCTCCGGGCCGTTCGGCGTCTCCACCGTCATCGTCAGAAGGTCGGGGTCGCGGCGAAGGCCGACCGCCTTCGTGCCCACGTGGATATGCACGCCGAGGCGCTCGAGCGAACCGGTGAGCTCGCGCGAGAGGTCCGGCTCCATCCCCGGCAGGAGTTGCGAGAGCAGCTCGACGATCGTCACCTCGACCCCAACCCGCGCCAGGAACTGGCCGAGCTCGCATCCGCTGACTCCCCCGCCCAGGATCAGCATGGACTTGGGGAGGGACCGTATCGAGAGGAGGTCCCAGGCGTTGACGACCCGTTCGCCGTCCGTTTCGAACCCCGGGATCGTGCTGTGGGTCGCCCCGGTCGCGATCACCGCCGACGCGAAGTCGATCCGTTCATGTCCTCCGTCCGACCCGGCGAGGTCTGCCGTTCGCGGCCCGGTGAACCGCCCAACACCCTTGAGCACGGTGGCGCCGGCGGACTTGAGGAGGGTTGCCACGCCCTGACGCTCCTTGGCGACGACCTCCTCTTTCCAATGCATGGCGGTCGAGAGGTCGAAGCGCGGGTTGGTCGCGCTGACGCCGATTTCCGTTCCCTCGGTCCGGAGGTCGTGATACAGCCGCGCCGCGTGGATCAGCGCCTTCGACGGGATGCACCCCCGGTTGAGGCATTCGCCGCCCAGATCGCCCTTCTCCACAAGGAGGACTTTGCGGCCGAGCTGACCCGCGCGGATGGCGGCCATGTAGCCGCCCGGTCCGCCCCCGATGACGAGTACCTCCGTCGATCGAGAGAATGTTCCGGCCATGGTCCTCTACCCGCCTCGGGGTACGACGTGTCGGGAACCGGACGAGGCATAGACGTCTTCGGTCAGCGACGCGGGATCGGGCGCGGGGACCTCCTCCGCTGCGCGGACGGCCGCCAG
>JASHQX010000069.1 GCA_030038895.1 Thermoplasmata archaeon | reverse complement strand
GCGATGTTCGACCAGCTGCTCGGCGTCCTCCTCGACCACCGTCGCGCCGTCGCGGCGTACCTCGAGCCTTCGCCGGTCGCCGGCCCCGCGCCGCCACCCTCTACCAGGGCCGCCTCTCCGCCGTCTGCCTCGACGGCCGCCGCCTCCGACCGCCCCAAGACCGGGACCGTCCCGGTGCCTCCCGCCGCTCGGCCCGTCCCCTCGCTCACGTACGTCCGGATCCTGAGGGACGGTCGACCGATCGAAGTGGGGTCCGAGACTCTCGACATCCACGCGGACGACATCGTTTCGCTTCCCCCGGAGGCAGCGCAGCTCCTGATCGACGCCGAGATCGCCGAGAAGATCGAGACGACTCCTACGCGTCCGGTCGCGTAAGGGTCGATAGGGCGGGTGAACTCGACGGGGCTGCCAGCTCGAGGGCCCGGAACCGGTCGAACCCGAAGAGTAGATTCTTCGCAGCGAGCCGGGTCCTCACTTCCTCTTCAGCGGATCGGGCGGCTTTCACCGCCGACGCAAGCTCCTCGGCGAACCCCCAGTCTCCGAGGGCTCCCGCCTGGGAGCCGTAGGCGATCTCGATCAGGCCCGCCCGCCGGGCCGCGTCCCGGATCCGGGTGAAGTTGACGAAGATGGAGAGGTCGCTCGCGCCGGGGGCCTCCTCGGGCCGCGGCATCGACCGGTGTCGGCGTACGCTCGCGACCGTTCCCTTCGAATGCGCCGAGAGAAGCTCCGGCTGGTCGTACCCGTAGTCCAGGAGAAGGAGCTCGCCGCGGACCAGATGATCCGCGACCGAGCGGACCCACCCTTCGGCGGACGGGGAAATCTCGAGGACGGTATCGGGCTCCGGCGGCGTCGGCAACTCGGGGGGCGGTACGGTCGTGATCAGGGGAGCCTCGGCCGGCTCCAGGCGTTTCTCCTGCGCACGAAACCCGAGCTCGTGCCACTCGGTACCCGTCCAGTGCAGCCGACGGGCCGGCTGGGCGTCGAGGAATTCGTTGCCCAGCACAATACCCTCGAACGGTCCGTCCGACCCCACGGCCGGATCCTCGACCACGGGTACATTTCCGTCGCGCGCGGCGGCTCGGGCCCGGGCAAGCGCACGCCGCGCGAGCGGGGCCGAACGCTCGATCAGATGGTAGGTAATCCCACCGAGGTCCGACGACTGTCGTGTGAGGCCCTCCAGGACCGAGGCGGCGAGGCCGCCGTCGCCCGGCCCCACCTCGTAGATCTCGAACGGCCGGTCGCCCCCGAGCGCCCGACGGACCGCGAGGATGCGATCGGCCACCGTCCAGCCGAACAGGGGCGTGACCCGGGGCGCGGTGTAGAAATCTCCGGACGGGCCGAAAGGGTCCGCTTCCTGGGCATAGTAGCCGATCTCCTCCGCGTAGAGGGAGATCTCCATGAAACGGTCGAACGGGAGGAAACCTTGCGCCGCTGCCTCTCGAACGAGGCGGGCCTCTACCGCCGCGACCCGGCGCGCCTCGTCCGCGGTGAGCGGTGGGGAGACGCCCTCCATCGGCAAGGACGCGGGCGTCGCGGTCGGCCGTCAGCCGATGTAGCCGAGGTCCTCGCGCGGCGAGGCCCCGGGCGTGGGGGTGGGCTCGGACGTGCGCTGCTCGGCCTCGTGAATCTTCTGGGCGATCCGGTCGATCTCCTTCGCCTTCGCTTCGAGCGCGGTGAGGTCGATCTCAAGATGGAGGACCTTGCCGAGAACTCGAAGGACCGCCTCGGCGCTCCGGGGGTCGACAAAGTAGCCGCTCGTCTCCCCCATCAGGCACGCCCCTTCCATCCCGAAGAGGCGGCCGAGCCCCAGGAAGAGACCACTCGCGCCGATCAGGCCCCCGCCCGGGTCGTTGCGCGAGAAAACGACACCGGACTTCGCGAGCGCCTCGACACTCCGGGGATTCGTCGCCGCGCCGAGCACGCGGGGGGACTCGACGACCCGCCCTTGGGCGAACCCGGCGAGGGTGAAGACCTCGCGGACTCCGAGCTGGTGGCAGTAGTCGAGGACGCGCTCGGTGATCTCGTACTGCCCCTCGGGGCTGATCCCCTGGTAGTCCCCCCCGAGGACGAGGAGGTCGTGGGCTGCGCTCGGCGGCGCCTTCCAGTAGGAGAGGTCGTTCGAGACGAGGCGGATCACCCCGTCCTCGCCGACGTAGACCTGGGGGGGAAAGAACTTCGAGTAGATGATCGCGAGCGGCTTGGTCGGAAGCTTGTCGCGAAGGTAGTCCGCGGCGAGCTTGCCTACGTTGCCCACGCCCGGCAAGCCTTCGACCAGGATCGGGTCTCGGAGCTCGACCTTCTCGAGCGTGCGAATGACGACGTCCTCCACGGGATCGTTCCCTCTCCCCAAGCCAGCCGAGCTCCGCCGATAAAGATTAGGTTACTTTGGCGTACGGTGCTATCCCGAGGCCGGCGCCCGATCCTCGACGTGCCAGCCATCTTCCCCGACCTCGGCTCGCCAGATGTGGGAGAGGTCCGGGCGGTTCGCGACCTTCTCGAGGTACAACGTGTGCTCGTAGCCGTTGCCCCGGGGTTCGGCGGTAAGCTCGAAGACGACGTCCGCGAGGTCGTGGAGGCTGTACGCGACCCGGTCGTGCACGGAGGCGTGGATCGCCATCAGCGCCTGCCCCCCGATCGTCTGGCAGCGGTGGCGGATCTGACGGGCGACGGTCGTGACCTCGTGTGGCGGGAGCGCTTCGAAGAAGAAGTCCATGGAGTCGATCACGAGCCGGAAAGGGCTGTCGATCGCCGCGAGATCGCTCAGCATCCGATTCGTCAGACTGAACGTCAACAGATCGCTCTGAAGGGGCCGCTCCGACACGATCTGTTCGAGCGATAGACCGACCTCCCGCGCCCGCGCGACCTCGAGTCCCCGGACCAGAACTCGCTCGTAGTACTCGTCCGCGAGGTTGACGATCTGGACCGCCTGGGGGTCCCAGCCGAAGTCGGTGAACGCCTTCTTGACCTCGTCCGTGCGCTCGTAGGTCGTGTAGTACAGCACCGGCGCGGCCCCGATGCCCGCATGGGCGAACTGCTTCGCGAGGAGCGGCGCTCCGCTTCCCGAGTGGCCCGAGAGGAGCGCGAGCCATCCGGGCGGGAGGGCGGTCCAGAGGGCCCGGTCGATCTCGGGGATCCCGAGGACGCGCTCGATCTCGGCCACGGTCAGCGCCCCGCGCGAGCGACGTCGATCGTCTCGTCCACGATGAGGTTGAGCATCTGCTCGACCCCGAGCGCCTCCTCTTCGCTCGTCTCGAGGACGAGGGTGAGGACCGAGCGGCTTTTGAGATTGTTCAAGAGGATGTGAAAGAACTCGCTCAATAGCTCGGGCGGGTTGTGGATAGCGAGAGAGTTCACGCTGTCGATCACGACGATCGAACGCGGATGGGGGTTCTTGCGGAGGAGGAACTCGACCTGGAGCATGATCACCTCGAGCGCACGAGGGCTCTCGACGTACGTCGCGTTCGGGAGCGGGTTCGCGAAGTTCATCATGATATGGCTGATCGCGTCCACGAACGAGATTCGGTCCGGCGGTACATCGAGCGCCTGGGCGAGCGACCAGACGAACGCCGCCGGGGTCGTAACCGCGACGTAGATGGTGTGCGCGTCGGTCTCGCTTCCGACGTCACGGAGCGTG
>JASHQX010000068.1 GCA_030038895.1 Thermoplasmata archaeon | reverse complement strand
TCCGTGCGAGAGGTCCTGGAGATACTCCAGAACTGCCGCGTTGCACAGGTCGTCGATGTCCGGGAGAACGCGCAGAGCCGAAAACCGGGATTCTCGTCATCGGAGCTTGAGACCGCGCTCACGAGCGTGGGGATAGCTTACGTTCACCTTCCCCAACTCGGATGCGAGCGCGAGTCGCGACACGCCCTTTGGAGGGGCGCCCCGGCAGCCGATTTTCTCGATCAATACCGGCGCGAGATAGCGGAAAACCGCGATTCGTTGACAGACCTGACTCGCCTCGTTCGAGGGACCCGGAGTATCCTGTTGTGTTTGGAACGCGACCCCTGTCGGTGCCATCGCGTAGTGTTAGGAGAAAAACTTCGTGCGGAAGGCTTCCTTGTCCAAGACTTGTGAGGGGCTTCGCGTTGATAGTTCGCGCGGACGATAGCCGACTACGATGAACGCGCGCTCTAACGGGAGGGCCTCCGCGAGCCGTAACCAGCGCGAAATCGCTTGGGACCGGTACTGGTCGGAAGTCTACCGCTTCGAAAGCCTCCAGCCCGGTGGATTCACGCGTTGGGCGATGCCCTTTCTGCGTGCTGCAGAGGTCCGTCATGTGGTGGATCTTGGCTGCGGGCCGGGACGGGACATGTGTTTCCTTCTCGAGCAAGGATACGTCGTGGTCGGAGTCGACTGTTCTTCGGTTGCGGAGGCCCTTGCGGCGAAGTCGTTGGTTCGATTGCCGGCTGAAGCACGTGCTCGATCCCAGCTGGTCCGGGCGGAACTCCTGCCGTTTCTCGAGTCTCAAGCTACGGCATCCATCGGTGCGGTTCATGCGTCCGCGACCTACCAAGACTTATCGGACCTGGAGCTGACTCGTCTCTTCCACGAGGTGAGTCGAGTCTTGGTGGCCGGCGGCGTGCACCTTTGGTCGGTTCGAAGCGAGCGTCACGCCGGAAAAGCGCGGCCGGATACGGTCCCCCCGAACTTCCCGGAGCTCGGTTTTTCGGTTCCTCTTCGGTTCTTTTCCCGGGAGGACATTACGGGCCTGGCGGGAAACCTATTCGAAAATTTGGCTCTCGAAGAAGTGGAGACGGCCCCCGGATTCTTCGCCTTCTACGCGGCGGACCGCAAGCCTCCGCGCTCGTAATCTGGAAGGAGGCGTGCGACCAATTGCGACCGCGATGAGCCCACCCAGGGATGGGACTCCGAACCGACATGGAGCCGAGCCAAGCCGAGAACGGCCGGTGCGAGTCCTGATCTTCCTTCAGGGGACGATCCTGATGCACGCGGGAGCGGTAGGCCACTCCCGCGAGGAGCGGGTCGCTCAATCCCGCGGTGGGTCGGAACCGACCTTACACGACAGTGCGACGTACGTGCCCGTGGGACACGCCGTGGCAAAGATCCGACGCTGGCGAGACCAGGGGGCGCGAATCAGCTATCTGACCTCGAACCGCGACTCTGTCAAGGTCGCCCAAGACAAGGCGGTTCTGAACCTATACGGGTTCCCTGAAGGACCCGTTATCGCACGGGGGCCGGGCGAGAGCTACGGGGACGTCGTGGGCCGAGAGCTGCCTGATGCCCTGGTCGAGGACGATTGTGAGAGTATCGGTACGGAGGAAATCGCGTTCTTCCAGATTCGACCAGAACTCCGAACTCGAATCCAATCGATTGTGGTGCCCGAGTTCGGGGGAATCGACCACCTCCCGAACTCGCTCGGCAGACTCCTTACGCTAGGGCGATAAGCGAGTCGACGGCTCACGCGATCTTCAAGAAGGGGGCGGGGCCGATGACACCGATAGCGACAATCCTGAAGGCATCCATCGCTATCGTTCTCGCCGAGCCGGATTCCTTCCCACTACCACGAGCCGGTGAGAGCTAAAAGAGACCGGCTCCAGAGTGGTCAGGCTGCCGTAAGAACGAACGTACTCCCACCCGGTCCGATTGAGTAGCGATCGCAACTCATGTAGCGAGTAGAGGCGGACCGTTATGTCCTGTTCGAACACCTTCCGTTTTCGTCGACCCCGCCCTCTATAGAATCTCCAGTTCGAGTGGACCACGGATTGCGTTCTGTCGAATTCTCGCTGCTCATGGATCTCCAAGTCTCGGCTCACTCTGCGAACGCTTACCGGCTCGTAGTTTCGAATGACCCAATCGCGATCACCCATCTCCATTACGAAAAGACCACCCGGGCGAACGGCCCGACGAACCGCACGAAGAACGGCAAGATCTCCTTTCTCACCGTAGTGACCCATGGAAGTGAATATGCAAATGGCGGCGTCGAACGGGCCTTGGCCCGCTCGCTTCATCGTCCTATCGACGCGTCGATAATCGCCGCGGTAAAACCGAATCCGACTTTCACTCAAGCCCGCCCTCCGGGCGCCGTCCTGAGCTTGCTGAATAAAGCCCGGGGAGAAGTCGCACCCCACCGCTCGATATCCCGCCTGGGCCAGCGGGATGACGTGACGGCCTATCCCGCAAGCGATGTCCAGGATTCGCGCATGGCGTGAAATGCCCTCTCGGTCGAGAATTCGACGAATCCCCCGGACCTCACGAATGGCCACCGGCTTGAGCGCGGAAAGCACCTCGCCGTACAACGGGGCCTGCTTCACGAAGACCTGAGTCGTCCAGTACGCGACCCTCGTGGGCATTGGACCTCCGATTGGCAGCTCTCCAATTAACCCTGCCAGAACGGCGGTTGCGCAGCATTCACGAAAGACGCGCGCGGACGATAGCCGACCCCGATGAGCGCGGGTACCGGACCGCGAGCGCTTATCATGGGACGGGTACGTTCGGAATGTCGGTCCATGAAGATTGATCGAAGTATCGCGGGGAACATCGATCTCGAGGAGTTTCTCTCGCGTCCCCTGCTCGCTCACGTCGCAAGCAGTTCGCATCTCGGCGCCCGTAACTCGCTACTATGGTTCCTTTGGGAAGAAGGCGCCCTCTGGTTCATCCTGGAGGAGGGGTTCAACACGTTGCAGTCCCGCGTTCGGGAAGACCCCCGGGTGGCGGTAGGCCTCGCCGACTTCGATCCCGCACGAGGGTTTCTGGAGCACGTCAGCATCCGGGGGCGGGCGAGTGTTGAGGACTGGGACGACGCGCGTGCGAGTCGGCTGCTGAGACGTTACTATCGGCGTCTCGAAGGGTACGCGGACACGCCGGCCACGCCCGGCGAGAAGGTCACCGGCCGACTGCCGATGACATTTCTGAAAGTTGTTCCAGAATCCGTAGTGATTCGCGACCACACGTATCGCGACAACGTAGTAAAACGCACGCGGTAAGCCGCGCTGGACCAGCCGATGGAACCTCGCTAGGACCCGAAGTGAACCGTAAGGACGCACGCGGCCGTCGCCTTCCGACGAAAGAAACTTCGTCTGATTCCCTTATCAAACTCCCCCGATGAGCGCTTCGCTGCTGGACCGTGTCGCGGACAAAGTGCTACGCGAATCCCTTCGCGTAGGCGCCGGGCAAAATGTCACTATCGAAACCTGGAACACGGGACTCGCCTTCGCGCAGAGAACTGCGCTGCGAGCGCGACGGATCGGTGCGGCTCCTACGCTCCTTTTCGAGGATGAAGACACTTTCGTCACGGGCGTCCGATCGACGCCCAAGAAGTATCTGGGCAGAATGGGCGAGCACGAGCGTGCGCTCCTCTCTCGAACGGACGCCTACATCTTCGTCCCGGGCCCCATTCTGGGTGGATCGCCAAGGCTCTCGCGCAACGAAGTTACGCGTTCCACGGTGTACAACTCGTCTTGGTACGATGCCGCGAAGAAAGCGAGATTGCGCGGCGTCCGCATGGCGTTCGGGTACGTCGGGACCGATCTGGCGCGGATCCTCCGCAAGCCTGTCGATCGGATCGTGGAGCACCAGTTGAGGGCGTCTTTGGTCGACTTTCAGAAGGTTCGGCGAGTGGGTCTTGCTCTATCCCGATTCGTACGGCCTCGTAGAGAGGTCGTCGTGAGGGCCGACGGGGAAAACTTGAGCTTTGAACTCGGCAAAGAGGACGCTCTCGACGACGGGATGGTGGACCGGCGGGACTTGGCCACCGGCGCCAACATGACGAACATTCCGCCCGGTTACTATGGGAGAGAGATCGTCCCATCATCTCTTACCGGCGCCGTTCGGCTGTACGCCCCAGTCCCCCGAATTGGAGCGATTGCCGATCTCCGGTTAGAATTCGATCACGGACGGCTTACGAACTGGTCGAGCGAGGAAGACCCACGCTGGTTAAACGGCCTCATTGCTGCGACTCCCAAAGGCCGGCGAAGATTGTCTGCGGTTGTGGTCGGCCTGAATCCGTCCCTTCGATATGGATACGGGCAGGACAGACTTGCTCAGGGTGCGGTCACGTTCTTTGGAATGTTTCAAGGAACTACCCGAGCGGCCACCTTAGAGGTTAATGGATGCCCCATCATCCGCGAGGGCGCGCTGCTCCCTGCTTTGCTCCATTGACCGAGGAACTGAGCTTGAAGAAGGGATCGCGCGCTCGAGCGGCGATCGCGATGAGCGGGAAGCAAGCCGATCCACGGTACCGAGCGATACCGAAGGGGCCTCGTGAAGGTCTCCGGATTCGAACCGTCACTGTCGCGGATAGAGACGAATGGATCCGTCTGCGCCGCGAATTGTGGCGACATTCTCGGGTAGATCTCCTTGAGAGGGAGGTCGACATTTTCATTAGCTCTCACACAGCGGGCCGCTTCCGTCGCAACGGAATGGCCGCGACGGTGATCGTAGCCGAGCTCGGCCGCGGCAAGCTCGTTGGCTTCGCAGAGGCCGATCTCCGGCCCTTCGCCGACGGTTGCCGAAGTTCGCCGGTCGGCTATCTGGAGGGTTGGTACGTCGCTCCGGAGCTTCGTCGAACGGGAATCGGTCGCGCCCTCGTCGGGGCGGCCGAGGACTGGGCCCGCGATCTGGGATGCCACGAAATGGCTTCCGACGCCGAGGTCGCAAACGCGTCCTCCCAGCTCGCTCACAAGGCGCTGGGTTATTCCGAGGTGCATCGGCTCGTTCACTTTCGGCGGGACCTGCCCGCCGCGAAGTTAAAGAGGGAAACCTGAGCGGGTTTCAGATTGCGTCGAACGCTGCGAAGCGAACTTGGGGGGCGGGGAACCCATGACGGTCGGCGAGAGACTACTCGCCGCACTGCTCGCGCTCGCGAGAGTGTTCTTCCTTTCGGCAAGCCCGTGGGGATCGCGCGGCGGTGACGAAGCGAGACCGCGAGCTTGAAGAAGGGACCGCGCGGTGAGGGCTAGACCGAGAAGAGCGCGGGCCGGGCTTGGGTCAGGGCGACGATGTTCCGAGGGCCTTCGTGGCTCCTTCTTCCACCGTCTATCGGCCCGAAACCCAACTTTACAGGACCCGCTGGTCCCCGTTTCGTCTCGATTATCTTTGGGTCCACTCCCGCGGGGGCTGGCTGATCGAGAAGAGATTCCCGTCAGGATCCTTGAAGGTGGCCGCCGTACCCCACGGATATTCGCTCGGGGGCTGCAGGAATTCGACTCCACGTGAGCCCAATTCGTTGTAGACCTGTTGGCAGTCCGCGACGCGGAGAACGATTGGAGGAGACTTTGCCGGCGCCCACTGCTTCGACCACGACTGCTGTGCCGGGTCCACCGCCGAGCCGACTTCCCAGAGCGCGAGCTCCAGGTCGTGACCCTGAAATCCTACGGAGACCCATCGGTATCCTCCCGGCAGGCTGACATCCGTCTTCTTCTCGAATCCAGCCTTCTCGATGAAGAACTCGAGAGACCTCGCTTGGTTGGTCACAACGAGCGTTACTTGCGATACTTTGCCTTGCATGGTCTTCCCGTCTATGCCACTCGGTTCTTCCGCGATTGGTGATCGGATTATAAGGGAACTCGCACGAGAGTGAGCGACTCAAAACCGGACCCGTAGGGTCCGCTTAAGAAGGAAGTTGGGCTCGATTGTTCGATGGGACAGGGGCTGCGGCGCCTCGACCATCCTTTCCCTCGATGCGTCATTTGCGTCCGTTGCGCCGCCCCCGAACGCTTCACCTCCCCGGTTGCCATTGGCACTCGGTCCGATTCCCCGCGTCCCGGGGTACGAGGGCCATCCGAGGGTCGGTGCTGGAGAGCGTTTTCTGGGGTAAGTAGGGCCTAAGGGAGCAAACGTAGATGGCCGCCGTGACTTCCCCGGCAAAATCGCCGACACGTCCCATCTGGGCCGAGATCTCCGAGAGCCATTTGCTTCACAACTACCGGTTCCTGCGCCAAAGGGCGGGAACGGATACCGAACTCTTGGCGGTCGTGAAGGCGAACGCGTACGGTCATGGTCTCGAGATCTGTGCGCGGGTATTGGCGGAGAACGGGGCGCAATGGCTCGGCGTCACGAGCGTCGAGGAGGCGGTCGCCCTACGCGGGATATGTCCGACGGCGAGGATCGTCGCGTTTTCGGGTGTGTGGCCCGGTGAAGCGGATGCCGTGATCGAGCACGGCCTGACACCCGTGGTTTGGGATGAAGGGCATTTCAATCTGCTGGAGAAGGCCGCGCGACGTCTCTCCCTCGGGGCCGGAAAGGTCCCGGTGCACCTCGAGATCGATACCGGGATGTCGCGCCAGGGTGTGCAGCTTCCAGACCTGCCCGCGGCGCTGAGGAGATTCGGGGAGAATTCACCCCTCAAGCTCGAGGCGGTGATGACGCACTTTCATTCGCCTGACGAGACCGCTCCCACCGCTTCGCAGATGCAGGAGTTCGCGGCCGCGGTGGAGGCGATTGTGGGAATGGGGATCCGGCCTGAGTTCCTGAGTGCCGGAAGCTCGGCGGACGTACTGAGTCAGAGCACGCAGGCCGTTACGGAGTTGGCCAAACGCATCGGAGCTCGTCGGATGGTGCGGACGGGGATCGCACTGTACGGATACGCCCCGCAACGGGAGGCGGGCACCGGCCTCGAACCGGTTCTTACGTGGAAGACACGGGTCACATCGGTCCGGGAGATCGAGATTGGAACCACGGCAGGCTACGGGGCAACGTTTACTGCCCGCCGGCGGACCCGGCTCGCGCTCTTGCCCGCGGGGTATGCGGACGGCCTGAGCCGGTTGCTCTCGAACAAGGGGTGGGCCCTCGTCCATGGTCGCCGCGCGCCCATAGCGGGCCGCGTCTCGATGGACCAGACGATGATCGACGTTACAGATGTCCCGAAGGTCGCGGCGGGAGACGAAGCCGTGTTGATCGGCGCGCAGGACGGGGAACAGATAACCGCGGCGGATCTCGCTGAGCTTACGGGGACCATCCCTTACGAGATTCTCTGCGCGATCGCTCCCCGCGTTCCCCGCGAGCTTGTGTCCTGAGGTCGGCGAACCCCCCTCGGAGTCCCGCGGTGACCGTCGGCCTCCGGGATGCGGTGACACGGGTGTTCGGCATTCTGCGTACGGGAACGGTCTACTTCATGTGTCCAGAAGGTTCGAATGTACTTCGATGTCCCTCCCTCCATGGCTTCCGGTACTGATCGGATTTGCAGCCGCGATCTGTACGACCGGCGCCTTCGTGCCACAGGTCATTCGGGTCTGGCGAATGAAGAGGGCAGATGAGATCTCGGCCGCGACCTTCCTGCTCTTTTCGGTTGGGACCCTCGTCTGGCTCCTCTACGGCCTTTTCATCGGCTCACTACCTGTCATTCTGGCCAATGCGGTCACGATGGCCCTGGCCGTGACCATACTTTTCCTCAAGGTGAGATTCGACCGGGCGAACCCCCTCGATCGGGGACACGAGCTCGCGTCTCGGTGAACGCGCTCGGACCCCCCCGCTCCGACGCGCACCGGATGAATCGCCCCCGCACGAGGGGCCACACGAGCCCTGTGGTACGGCGTCAGACCCGGAAATGGGTTCCAATAGCGAAATTCGCAGCCGGGGCGAGCGTCCTGTAAATGACGTACGTTGAGCCAAGGAGCGTCGGTCCGACCACCGACGGGCAGCTCATCGCCGAAACCCCGAGAGGTACGGAACAGATTCGCTGCCAACCCGAGCCGTTCCCAGTGTCACTCGAATGGATCGGGTTACTCCTCTCATCGGATGGACGCTGATTTCACTCTGCCCGCGCCGTCGGGCCGAGTCGAGTTCAGTTGTGCCGACGGGGAGGATCTAGGGAGGGCTTGCCAGGTGAGCCCATGCGGCGTTGATTCCGTAGAGGACGGCCGCCACGCCGGCGAGGAGCACCGCCGCCATGAATAGTCCCAGGAGAATCTTCCAGATCCAAGGGTAATCCGGCGTGGGGTTCGAAGGGAGGGGATCAGCTCCCGGGACCGTTGGCCCGACCACGAACCAGTCGACAAACAGAGTCGCCGGGTAGGACAGGATCGCAACTCCACCGAAGGCGAGGTACATGAGCAGGGTCTCCAGCGGATCCTTCGTGAGCCCGAGCTGGTAGGCTCGGACGCCGTAGAAGAAGACCCCCAGCCCGATGATGACCCCTAGCATTCCCACGAAGTGCGTCGGAAGGCGTTGACGCACGGTGATCGCGAACGCGATGAGCAAAAGGCCAAGGAGAATCAGCACATCGTAGAAGAACAGGTCGTACGATTGTGCGCCCGGAAACCCGGTGATGGGCCACGCGAGCTCTCCCCAAATCGATATGATTCCGATGACCCCGCCGAGCATCCCGAGCAGAATCGCTCCCTCATGTAGATGGGTGTTCGCCCGGACGGGGTCCTTGCGTCGCATCTCAAACCAGACGAGTACCCCCGTGTAGAACACGGTGACCGTAACCAGGATCAGCAGATCCAGAATTAGGGTGAGGTCGTCGACGAAGGTCATACCGATTCGGGTCGGCCCCGCTGGGGCCCCTGTAAGTTCGGGTCCTTATTAAACTTCGTAAAACTCCGAAAGCGTCTGGAAGCCTCCGTGGAATCATGAGGCATTGCCCCCCGGACAATAGTGAACGTCGGGTCGGCCCCCGCCTTTTCGGCAAGGCGCTCGGCGCGACTCGGCTCACTTCCGAAACTCAAAACCGATGTATTTGACCTCAAGGTGCCGTTTTCTGCACTGCCGGGGCCCGCGGACGGAAGGAAGACCGGAGGATTTGCGGGTTATCGGGACGGAATCCGAACTGAGCTGTCGGTGTCCTTCGGGGAGTATTCCCAACTGCCGCACTCAACCGGGCCCAAGAACGCGGGTCGGGAGATCGGACCAGCGCGCGACGTGAGGGGCTCCGGGCGCCGCGGCGAGGGCGAGCTCGCGTAGCCGGGGGGGCTCGAAGCGGTGAAGCCCGGTGTAGAGGAAGGCGCCCATGCCGGCGCGCGTGGCTCCGATCACGTCGTAGGAGAGGTCTCCTACGTGGGCCGCCTGAGCGGCGGGCACGCGCATTCGGGAGAGAGCGAACCGGAATGGCTCCGGCCCGGGCTTCGACCAAGGATGCTCATCCGAAAAGACGGTGACGGAGTACTCGCCCAAGATCCCGAACGCCTCTAGGAGCTCGCGGGCCCCTCGACCCGTTTCGTGAAGGAGGTTCGAGACGAGTCCGAGGGGCACGCCGGCCTGGCGGATCTCAGCGAGGGCTCGGGAGGCCCCGGGCGCGATCCGCACCGGGCTCCGGGCGATGAGGCCGTCCAGTGCCTCCGCGATCTGGGCTCCATCCATCGGGATGCGGGTCGAACCCTCCAACCGTCGGGCCTGCTCGAAGATGGAGGGCGTCCGGCCACGGACCTCGAGTCGGGTCGCCCACGCGTCGATTCGCCGGAGTTCTCGGCGGGCCCTCGCACGCGGGAGACCCGCTCGCACCAGGGGATCCGTCCAGATCCTATCGCGGGCCCGATCCACGTGGAGCTGATCTGTGGGCCGATAGTAGATCACCGTGTACCAAAGGTCAGTGGTGAGCGCCCGGATCCTTTGGGCCGGCGCACCGGCGGAGTCGCGGAAACGTCCTCCCCGCGGCACTTCCGAGCTCGGGTGCGTTGACCCGGTTCTCTGCATTGAACCCTGAGCTCCGGCGAGCGTGAGATTCTTGGGCGGAAGACGGTGACGGCGGCTCGGAGCCGAAAAATACCTTCCCCGCTTCGAGCGCACCCGCATGCCGCGGAACGAAGTCGTCGCGGCGTTCGATCAGATCTCGGCTGTCTATGACGAGACGCGCGATCCGCTCGACTCTGGCACTCTCGACGCGATATCTGCCGACCTCCGTTCGAGAGGAATACGGACGATTCTCGAGGTAGGCGTGGGGACCGGTCGCATCGCGCTGCCGCTCCTTCAACGGGGGTTCGAGGTCACCGGGCTCGACGCGTCCCGTGCGATGCTCTCGCGGGCCCATTCCAAAGGCATCGCCCGCCTCGTCCGAGGGGATGCCTACCGGCTCCCGTTCGAGGACGGCGCGTTCGACACGGCCCTCTTCGTGCATGTTCTCCACTTGCTCGATAACGTACCCGGCGCGCTTTCCGAAGCGGAGCGGGTCGGGCGCTCTGGCGTGACGGGTCTTGTGCATCCGTCGCCGAGTGGGCCACCGACACCGTCGGAGATGTCCCCGTACAATCCGCGCCGGATCATGTACCGTTACCTCGAGAAGGAGGGATACCCTCCGCCCGCGCATCCCGCCGATCCGCGAAGCCGCGAGCGCCTCCTACTGGCCGAGCACCCCCCGGATCGACTGGTAGTGGTGAGTGACCGGGAGGTGACGGAGCACCTTGCAAAGCGGATCGAAATGCTGGAGCGACGGGGCAGCCGCCATACGCTCCACATCCCCGCGGAAGTCGTACAGCGGGCGGCAGCGGCCGCTCGGGCCGAGATCGGAGACCGGACGTTCACCTACCGGCGGATTGAGGCGCTCGCTACCTGGTCGAAGCGATAGGGCTGCCCCCTGGCCGACACAGCCCCGGGTCGGGTTCCGGCTAGCCACCAAACCGGTGGCGCATCACGTAAGGGAGAACTCCCCCTGCGCGATAGTACTCCAGCTCGGTCGACGACTGGATCCGGCTGGTGACCTCGAACCGACGCGTCGAGCCATCCGAGTGAGTGGCCGTGACCGCGATCGGACCTCCGGGCTCGAGTTCGCCCCCGCCGACGACGCGAAGGTCGTACGTTTCCCGACCGTTCAGCCCGAGCGAGCTCGCGTTCTCGCCCGGGCGGAAGACGAGCGGCAGGACGCCCATCTGGACCAGGTTGGATCGGTGTATCCGCTCGAAGCTTTCGACGATCACCGCTCCGACGCCGAGGAGGCGGGGGCCCTTCGCGGCCCAGTCCCGCGAGCTGCCCTGCCCGTAGTTGCGGCCCGCGATCACGAGGAGCGGGGTGCCCTCAGAGCGGTACCGCTGCGAGGCCTCGAAGATCGTCGTCGTCTCCCCCGAGGGCACGTGGACGGTAAACCCGCCCTCTCGAGGCGCGACCAGCTGGTTCTTCAGGCGCACGTTCGCGAACGCCCCGCGGATCATCACTTCGTGATGCCCCCGGCGCGAACCGTAGGTGTTGAACTCGGAAGGTGGAACATCCCGTTCCGTTAGGTATCGGCCGGCCGGCGAGTCCGCAGGGATCTCGCCGGCGGGGGAGATGTGGTCCGTCGACACCTGATCCCCGAGCAACGCCAGGACCCGGGCTCCGCGAACGAGGACTCCTTCGGTCGGCAGAAGGGGCGGGGGAAGCCCAAGATAGGGCGCCTCGGCGAGGTATGTCGACTCCGAGGACCAGGGGTAGAGAGTCCCGGCCGGCGGCTCTAGGGTCTCCCAATGCTCGTCGCCGACCTCGATCGTTCGGTACTTTTCACGGAATATGGCGGCGTCGAGGCTCGCCTCGACCAGGCGTCGGACCTCCTCCGAGGACGGCCACAGGTCCCGCAGGAACACCGGGCGACCTTCCCGGCCGGTGCCGATTGGCTCCTGTGTGAGATCGATGTCCATTCGCCCGGCGAGGGCGTAGGCGACAACGAGCATCGGCGAAGCGAGATAATTCGCTCGGACCAGGTTGTGGATTCGGGCTTCGAAGTTCCGATTCCCGCTGAGCACCGCGGCGACGTAGAGGTCCCGCTCGCGCACCCGTCGGTCGATCGCGGGCGGTAACGGTCCGGAGTTCCCGATACAGGTCGTGCACCCGTACCCTACGAGCTCGAACCCCAGCCGGTCGAGGTACGGCGTGAGCCCCGCCCGCTCGAGGTACGAGGTCACGACCTTCGAGCCCGGTGCGAGGGACGTCTTGACGTGCGGCGGCACCCTCAGCCCGAGCTCCACCGCGCGCCTCGCGATCAGGCCCGCTCCGATCATTACCGAGGGGTTCGAGGTGTTCGTGCAGCTAGTGATCGCTGCGATCACGACCGAGCCGTCCTCGACTTCGGGCATGGAGATCCCGACCGAACGCGTCGTGGCGCGGTCCCGCTCGCCGTCAAAGGGATGCAACGGGTCGTCCGAGGGGTACGGGGGAGCCGCCCCTCCGTTCGTGGCTCGGGGGTGACCGGCCCGGTATGCCTTCAGCCCCTTGCGGAACGACTCCGGTGCGGCGGACAGCGCGACGCTCTCCTCCGGATTCCTTGGACCGGAGAGCGTGGGTACGATCGAACCCAGATCGATCCGTACAAGGTCGTCGTAGTCGATCGAGCCGAGGGCCGGAGAGCCCCACAACCCCTGGGCGCGGGCGTACGCCTCGACACGGCGGACGAGCGGCTCCGGCCGACCCGTCCCCCGCAGGTAGGCGATGGTGGCCTCGTCGATCGGGAAGAGAGCCGACGTCGCGCCGTACTCGGGGCACATGTTCGAGACGGTAGCCCGGTCGGGCACCGGTAGATGAGCTACGCCCGGGCCGCAGAACTCGACAAACTTGTCAACCACGCCCTTTTCCCGGAGTGTTCGGGTGACCGTCAGTACGAGGTCCGTTGCCGTGGCTCCTTCGGGCAGGGATCCGGTCAGCTCGACGCCGACCACGGTCGGTCGGGAGAGGAAGTACGGCTCGCCGAGCATCACCGCTTCCGCCTCGATCCCTCCGACCCCCCAACCGAGGACCGATACCCCGTTGACCATCGTGGTGTGCGAATCGGTTCCGATGAGAGTGTCCGGGAACGCGATCGTGTGCCTGTCCTGCGTCCGGGTTCCGACGACTTGGGAGAGGTACTCAAGGTTCACCTGGTGGCAGATCCCGTTCCCCGGCGGCACGATGCGGAACCCGCGATATGCACCCTGGGACCATCGAAGGAACCGGTACCGCTCGCGGTTGCGCTCGTACTCCCGGTCGAGGTTCACGAGGAGCGACCGGGGCGTTCCGAAGCTGTCGACCTGCACCGAGTGGTCGATGATCAGATCGACGGGCACGACCGGGTTGATCCGGGCGGCTTCGATCCCGTGGCCCCGGGCCGCGCTGCGCAACGTCGAAAGGTCGACCACGACCGGAACTCCCGTGAAATCCTGCAGGAGGACCCGTTCCGGATAGTAGGCGAACTCGACCCGATCCGGAACCGGGTCGCCGCGTGCGAGCGCCTGGAGGTCCTCGAAAGCGCTCCGGCGGGCGTCGAAATGACGAACCAGGTTCTCGAGGAGGATACGAATTGTCCGCGGACGGCGAGCGAGCCGACCGGGCTCGACCCCCTCGAGCCGGTCGGGGCGGAAAATGGTGTACGTTTCGTCGCCCCACCGGGCGGTCTCAGCCACCTTGAGCGGGTCCGGAACTTCCATGGCTGGCCAGAGCGCCCTGCGTCTTATCGGCTCGCCCCACGAAGGGTTGTCGACCGCACGGCGGTGATCCGATTGGGGACCGGCGCCTGAGAATAGGAGCTGCTTGGGGCTAAGCCTCCCCGTGACTGTGGCTCGCCCTGACGCAAGGGGCGCACGCGATGGCGAAGCCAACGAGAGAATCCGGGAATCAGGGGCATAGCTGGGTGGGCTCGATCGTCATCGACTGCTCGAGCCTATCGCGCATGACCGCGTTCTGGCGAGAGGTGCTCCACTACGTCCCGCGCCATCGAAAGTAGCCTGACCCGTCTCGCTCGGCCCCCGTCACCCGTTCGATTGCCACTTCGGTAAACTAAAGTCTCCGGAAGGTGGGCCGGTCAGTGATCACGGTAGTACGCAGCCACGGCGTAGAAGGATTCCTTCGGTTCCCACGGCATGTCCGGGTACGTCGTTCCTCTCCGGCGGTCGGGATAACTCTTCACCAAGGCGTACCGTGGCAGGTCGGGATCGAAATCGATGAGGTGGAGCGCTTCTTCCTCACGTCCGCCCGGCAGCCCCGCGCCCGGTTCTACGAACGTGAACACGAAGGTTCCGTAGATCCCTGCTTTGTCATTGATCTCCAGCAGGGTGGATAGCTCGCGGGCCTGGGAGGTCTGGTCGTAGAAATACTCACCCTTTAGGCGAGGGGGCCACCTCCCCCAATCTACGACCTCCCAGCCGCGCCCACCCATCCGCTCGGCCCCTCGGAACGTGCAGCATCCGAACTCGGTGTTCACCACAGGCTTGCCCATCGCGATGTACCGTGCGAGGAGCTCCGGGTAGCGGTCGAACATCGGGTCGCCCCGATAGAGGTCGACTCCCACGTAATCGAACGGACCCCAATCTACCCTCTCGAAGCCGACGGAGGCATAGGTCAACTTCCCCCGGAATCGCTCGCCTGCCGTCACGGCGAGCCGGCTGACGAAGGCAGACAAGGACGCTTGCGTAGACGCGGAGAGCACAAGCTCCCGGAGCTTCGGGTTCGCGAGGCGCTCCAAGACGTTGTTGCCTGGAAGGATTCCCTTCGTGAAGAGCATGACCTCGCTGCCGACGCTCAAGACCACTTTTCCGGGAGCGGTCTCGAGGAGGCCCTGGGCGACCTCCGACGCGCGGGCGACGTACTCGATGGTCTCGGGCTGCGTCTGGTCCCATAATTCGGGGGAGAACCAGACTTCCAGCCCCTGCTCCAAGGCGATCTTGGATACGGTCTCAAGACGGCCCAGGTCGCGACCTTGCAGGCGTATCGCGTTGCAGTGCAGGTCCCCCCGGATGATCTCGATCTCACGGCGAACAATCTTTAGGTCGAAGTCGGGGCGCCAGTTTTGCCCCATCATCTCGCGCCCTACGTCGTAACAGACCCCCTTACGCTGCATGGTTCGTCGACCAGGTGTCGTGGCAGAACCTCATCTGCCGGGCGACGCCCCGCTCGCCTCTTCCCGCGGAAGCGGGACCGACCGTTGCCAGCGCACGGTGACCGGAGCCCCGGGTCGGAAGCCGTCCGGTGGGTCGACCGTCCGGAGTTCGAGGCGCTCCCCTAATTCGGTTCGCAGAATGACGAGCGTCTCTCGTCCGAGCGTGCCCACGGCGGCTACCACCGCGGAAGGACCACCCCCGATCGAGCCACCGATCTCGAGATCCTCCGCGCGGACGGCCACGGGCCCGGACGGGCCGTCCAGTACGTTGTACCCGAGGAACCGGGCGGCGCGGGCGGAGCGAGGATGCTCGAAGACGTCAGCGGGCGATCCCACAACCTCCAAGGAGCCGTCGAAGAGCAGGCCGACACGGTCGCCAAGAAACAAGCCCTCTTCCCGGTCGTGGGTGACGTGGATGGCGGCGGTCCCGCGCGTCCGGAGCGCTTGGCGGAACTCCGCGTGCAGCTCGGCCTTCAGCTCGACGTCGATCGACGCGAACGGTTCGTCCAGTAGGACAAGGCGGGGTCGAGCCGCGAGGGTGCGGGCAAGGGCGACCCGTTGGCGCTCGCCGCCCGAAAGCTGGTCCGGGCGGCGGTCCTCGAACCCTTCGAGGTGGAGGAGCGAGACGAGCCCATCGACCTCCGTTTCCACCTCGGAGCGGGTCCGCCGCTGGAGAAGCGGGGCATAGGCGATGTTCTCGTAGACCGTCCGGTGCGGGAAGAGGGCGGGATCCTGGAACATGAGCCCGATCCCGCGACGATGCGTCGGGAGGGACGTGACGTCCTCCCCCCCGAGTCGGATCGTGCCGCTCGTCGGCTTCTCGAGGCCGGCGAGGCACCGGAGCAGCGTCGTCTTGCCGCTGCCGTTCGGGCCGAGAAGGACGACGAACTCGCCCGGGTCGATCGAGAACGAGACTGCGCGAAGGACCGGAAGGCCGTCCCACGCCGCCGAAAGGCGATCAACCTCAAGGAATGGGCTATAGGTCGACACGACGACCTCCGAGGACCAGGGCAAGGAACACCGCGAGGCTCAACAGGAGGAGCAAACCAGCATCGGCGTCCGCGACCGCGAACTGGCGTGCGTCGGCGAGCCGGTAGAGCGCGACCGGCAGCGTCGTGTACTGAGGGGTGACGAGGAAGTACGTCGCGGTGAACTCCCCCAACCCAATCGCGAACGCGAACAGCCCGGCGGTCGTGAGCCCCTCGCGGACGCGGGGAAGGTCGGCATCGAGGAACGCGCCCCAGGGGGTCGCGCCGAGCGTCTCGGCGGCTTCCCGGACGCTCGGGGAGAGACCGGCGAGCGGAATCTCGATGCTCTGGAGGGCGAACGGGATTGCGAGGATCGACTGGCTGACGATGACGAGGAACCATATCGTCGACTCCCCCCCGAGCAGCGGCCGCCAGAAGTTGGCCAGCGAGAACGCCAGGACGACCGGGGAGAGCAGGAGCGGCAGGAAGAGGAGCAGGCCGAGCCCGCCGGCCCGGGACGGACGGCGGGCGATCGCGTAGCCGGCGGGGATCCCGAGGAGGACGGCGATCATCGCCGCGACCGTGGCGAAGAACAGGCTGTTGCCGATCATCCCGAACGCGGAGATCCCGAGCCGCGCCGTCGTTGCGGAAGAGAAGAGGGCGCCGTACGCGCCTCCCGCGCCCCCTCCGCCGGTCGGCTGTAGGGCCCGGTAGATCACGCTCGCGAGCACCGCTCCGACGCCGAGGGCGACCGCGGCCGTCTCCGCTGCCAGCCCGACCGCGACGGGATCTCGCGCCGACACCCGGGGGCGGGCAGGAGGTCGTCGCCCCGGAATCGTGCGGAGCCGTGAGAGGAGCCAGAGATAGGCGATCGTCGGCAGAAGGAAGAGCAGGACCAGGCCGAGAGCGAGGACTCCCGCCGAGGTCGGGTCCAGGAAGACCTGATCGAGCGACCAGATGCGCGCCTCGACCGTGTAGCAGCGGGGACCGCACAGGACGAGGGGCGGGGCGAACGAAAGGGCTGAGAAGAGGAAGGTAAGCAGGCCGCCGACCGCCGCTCCGACCCAAGTCGGGCCGGCCCAGACCTCCCGGTAGGCCCGCGCCGGCGTGCCTCCGAGCGTCGCGACGGTCTCCTCGAGTTCGACCGAGGCGCTCTCGCACCCGGTCGCGGTGAAGAGGATAACGATCGGTATGTTGAACACCAGATTCGCGGCGACGATAGCCGGGAGACCGGTGCCGAAGAAGGAGAGACCGGGCGTCGAGGAGAGCAAGAGGCCGCCCGGTCCGAAGAGATCGAGGATCCCGAGCACGACCACGAGGCTGGGCAGAAGGAACGGTACAATGAGGAGGGAGCGGAGAACGGTCCGGCCGGGCCAAGAGTAGCGACCGAAGAAAATGCCGGCCGGATAGCCGAGCGCGACCGCGAGGACCGCCGAGAGAGCGCCCTGCACGAGCGAGTTGTTGATGGACGCAGCGTTCAGCGGGGAGCTCAGAATACTCCCGATCGCGTTCCACCCTCCGGCCTCCCGGACCGCGGTCGCGAAGAGGATCGCGACCGGCACGAGCGCGAACGCGAGTACAAAGGCGACAACGGGGCCGGTCGACCAGGCGTCTCCTGAGATCCGTCTCATGGTGGCAGGTACTGGTCGGCGAGCTCCTGGTAGGTCGTCACCCAGCCCCCAATCGACGCGGCGAGCCCAGCCGGGGTCGTCGCGTCGTTGAGGGGCGTGATGAGCGACGGGTCGACCGCCGCGTCATAGACGCTCGGCACCCCGATCGTTTCGTTCGCCGGGTACTCCCATTCGCTGGTCGGGATCTGGGACTGCACGGTCCCGCTCAGGAACCAGTTCTCGAACGCCTCGTCGAGCGCGAGGTGGCGGCTGCCCGCCACGATGCCGATCCCGTAGATCGTCCGCCAACCGTACGCGGTGCCGTTCCACCAACTGACCGTTGAGTTGTACTGGCCGGACTGGTTGTAGAAAGCGGCGTACGCCGGATCCGTCGAGTAGCTTACCACCATCGCTGGGTTGCCCGGCGGGCTCGTGAACTCGGTGAATGCCGTGTCCCAGTCCGGGGCCGGCTTGTAGACGAGATTCGGCAGGACCGCCTTCCAGAACGAGGTCCAGTTCTGGTGGAGCACCGTCTCGTAATACTCGACCTGCCAAGCGAGGAACTCCTCGCCAGTGATGTCGACTGTCGGATCCTCGATGAGGAGCTGCCGCGCCCAACTCGAATTCGTCGCGAACTCCGGGAAGGTTGCACGGGCGACCGCGCCGCCAGTCGCCGCGGCGAACGAAAGGTTGTAGTCGATGGCGAGGTACCCGTACTCGTACGGCGCCACCCCGTGGTCGGGGCTGATTTCTCCCACGAGCTCGGGCGATACGTTGGCGAGCTCCGGAGGCGCGTAGGGGGTGAGAAGATGGTACTGTTCGGCCTCGGGGGCGGTGATTTCATCGAGGCCGATGACGAGGTCGGCTGCGGGCGCGTTCGCCTGGGAGAGCAGCGTGCTCGCGAGCGTCCCGGCGGGGTACTCCACGTCGATCCGAACATGATGCGCGGACTCGAACGGGCCGAAGACCGCGTTGAACGCCGGCGTTCCGGACCCGCCGAAGAGGCTCGAGTAGGTGTAGACGACGAGGGTCGGTTCGCCGAGCCCCGAAACCAGGTACTCTGCAACACCGAACGATGCGACGACCACCACCACGGCCACGACGGAAACTGTCAGGATCCGACCAAGTCGGCCCGGCGCGCGCAGGCGTCGGGGAGATCGGGGCGCCCCCGGCTCGCCGGTCATCCTCGATCGGATTCGACCGAGAGTGCTCTTAGGTGCCGCATCGCGTTCCCTTCGCGGGCATTATCCCGAGCAGGTTCGTGGGGTCGACGAGGTCGTCCTCGTCCTCTCAGCCGGTGCCCAGCTCCCCCTGCGACTATTGTACGCCCTTGGACTCGATAACCTTGACGGACAGTGACGCGCGGTGTTATACGGGCGCCGCGTCTTCTCGTGTTCGCCGGAAACTATGGCCAACACGATGGAGAAGCTCCGCTTCGGCACGGAGCTGGTGAAGCGCGGTTTCGCCCGCATGCAACAGGGCGGGGTGATCATGGATGTCACCACGGCCGACCAGGCCGCGATCGCCGAGGAGGCGGGCGCGGTCGCCGTCATGGCCCTCGAGCGGGTTCCTGCGGACATCCGGGCCGCGGGGGGGGTGGCGCGGATGGCCGACCCGCTCAAGGTCCGCGAGATCAAAGAGCGCGTGTCGATCCCGGTGATGGCGAAGTGCCGGATCGGGCACACCGCCGAGGCGAGGATCCTCGAGGCACTCGCCGTCGACATGATCGACGAGTCGGAGGTCCTGACGCCCGCGGACCCGTTCCAGCACGTCGACAAGAAGGCGTTCAAGATCCCCTTCGTCTGCGGTGCCCGCAACCTGGGCGAGGCCCTGCGTCGGATCGAGGAGGGCGCGGCCATGATCCGGACGAAGGGCGAGGCCGGGACCGGCAACGTCATCGAGGCGGTCCGGCACATCCGCCAGATGAACTACGACATCGAGGAGGTCTCTAAGCTGGCGCGCAAGGACCTCGCCGGTTGGGCGAAGCGCGAGCGGGTTTCTGAGGAGATCTTGGTCGAGGTCCGGTCTCTCCACCGCCTGCCGGTCGTGAACTTCGCAGCGGGAGGAATCGCAACCCCGGCCGACGCGGCGCTCTGCCGGCAGCTCGGGGTCGACGGCGTCTTTGTCGGAAGCGGGATCTTCAAGGCCCAGCACCCGATGAAGGTCGCCCGTGCGATCGTCGAGGCCTCGCTCCATTACGATGAGCCGGAGGTCCTGGCCCGAGTCTCGACGGGACTCGGAGAGGCGATGAAGGGGGTCGAGATCTCCACGCTCGCTCCGGACCAGATGTTGCAGGGTCGCGAGGCGGAACCCCTGTCCGTCACCGCGGTCCGGCGGAAGACCCCAAGTGAAGCGTAGCTTCCCCCTTCCCGAGGGAGCTACATCCCATCGCATTACGTCGCGGTTGGTCCTTTGTCCCGGGCCGGTATTGCGTAAAGTACCGCTCCGAGACTGGGCTATAGAGTCCGATAGATTGGGTTGAGTCCGTGCGGATCGTCCAGGTCACGCCGTTCTTCCACCCTCACGCGGGAGGGGTCGAAAGCCACGTGCGGGGACTCGCCCGCGAGTTCGCCCGCGAGGGTCACGAGGTGACTGTCGTCACTTCCCGGTATCGGAGCGATCTTCCCAGGGACGAGGAGTACGACGGATACCGTGTCCTGCGGACCCGCTCGCTGGGCGTCGCGTTCAATACGCCGGTCGATGTCGGGACGGGCCGAACGCTTCGCGGGCTAGACGCGGACGTCGTTCACCTGCACTACCCCCCACCGCTCACGTCGTACTTCGCGACGCGCGCACTCGAGCGCCGCTCGGTTCCTACCTGCCTCACCTATCACTGCGATCTCTATCTCGCCGGAGCGGCCGGGCAGCTCCTGGGCGGCCTCTATCAGCGTGTCTTCCTCCAGCGGACCCTGCGCTCGGTCGACCGAATCGTCGTCCACACCCGAAGCTACGGGGTGACCTCGGCGATGCTCCGGGGACGGGAACTCGCCGTCATCCCTTCGGTCGTCGATCTCGACCGATTCCGGCCGGGACTGGACGCATCGGCCCTCCGCCGCGACCTGCATCTCGAGGGAAAACGGGTCCTTGCGTTCACCGGCCGACTTGTCCCCCACAAAGGGGTCGACGTGATCCTCCAGGCCCTAACCCGGTTGCCCAAGGACGTCGTCTTTCTCGCCCTCGGGGCCGGGCCCCGTCTCCCAAGCCTCGTGGGCCAGGCCCGCCGGCTCCGGATCGAGGATCGAGTGAAGTTCTGCCCCGCGGTCTCGGACGAGGACCTTCCGAAGTTTCTCGCGCTCGCCGACCTCTTCGTCTTCCCTTCCCAGAACCGTCTCGAAGGGTTCGGGCTCGTCGTCGCGGAGGCGATGGCAGTCGGCCTTCCCGTGATCATTGCCGACATGCCCGGGGTCCGGGAAGTGATTGAACCCGGACAGGAGGGCCTCTTGGTCGAGCCGCTCCTCGCGAGCGACCTCGCCGAGAAGGTCATGACCCTGCTCGACCACAAAGAACTCGCTCGCCGCATGGGCGCCGCGGGCCGAGCGCGCGCGGAGACGCGGTATGCGCCGCCGATCGTTGCGGCGCAACTGCTCAAGTTGTACGGAGACCTGCGCGCAGCTGGTTGATCTGGACCTTGAGACGCCCGGCCTCGGCCCCGGCCGCCCGGGCCCAATCGGATCCCGAGGAGGCGTAGAGAATGCTCCGGGAAGCGTTCACGAGAAGACCCCGGCCGTGCGCATCGACTCCCTCGCGGACCGCCGTCGCGAGCGAGCCTCCCTGCGCGCCAATCCCCGGGACGAGGATGGGAATCCCGTTCCCGAGCGTCGAACGGGCATGCCGGAATGCCTCCGAGAACGTGGCTCCAATGACGACGCCCACGTTCCCGTGCGCGTGGGCGAATCGACGGACCTCACCCACGACCGCGAGCCAGAGTGGGCCCCGCGGGGTCGGAATCTCCTGAAAGTCGAGAGCTCCCGGGTTCGAGGAGTGGGCGACGACGAAAACCCCGTGGGTGGGGTCGTTCATGAACGGCTCGAGGGTCTCCCACCCCAGCCATGGGGTGGCGGTGACTGCGTCGAACCCGAACTTGCGGAAAGCCCCGTCGTGGTACATTCGCATGACGTTGGGGATGTCGTTCGCCTTGGCATCGAGGATCCGGAGCCGAGTCGGTCCGATCCGCCCCGGGAGGCGTGCGAGCGCCTCGAGGCCCGGCGGCCCGTACTGGAGATAAGCGCCGAGCTGCATTTTGTACGCAGCGGCGTGGGGGTACGTTGTCCGAAGGATCCCGCCGAGGAAGCGATCGAGCTGAGCCTTCGCGCCCAACCGGCGTAGAGGCGTCGGCATTAAGGCGGGGTCAGGATCGAGGCCGACGCACACGAGCGAGTCGCGCGCGGCCAAGATTTTGTCGAGCCGCGGGATGAACTTCAGCGCCAAGGCTCGCGGGGGATGGTCGCCGGGCCAAAAGAGTTGTGCATCAGTTCGCCGTTCGGGCGGGATCGAGCCCACTTCCGAGCGAGCACATTTCACCGCCCTAGAGACCTCTTGAACCTCTCCGTGTCTCTTACGCTCGATTCCCGTGTTCCTTTCCTATCGGTACCGACTCTACCCCCTCCGTCCTCACCTACCTCAGCTCGACCGGTGGCGCTCCGAGCTCACCTTTCTTTGGAACTACGCCCTCGAACGACGTCGAACCGCCTGGGAACGCGAACGCCGACGCGTCAGTTACCTCGATCAGGAGCGCGATCTCACACGGTGGCAGAACTTCGATACCGAGGGGATCGGCCGCGTCCCTGTAGGCGTTGCCCAGGGAATTCTCCAGCGCTCGGACCTCGCCTACACGGTCCCGGACCCCCCTCCGCCTCCCTCCGAGGCGCCCCGGCATCCTGTCGGGTTCGACCTCGGCCTCACCCACCTCGCCACCCTGTCGGACGGGACCGTCGTGGACTCCCCTCAGTTCCCTCGAGCGGCCGAGCAACGACCCGCCAGGGAACAGCGGGGGCTCGCCCGCACCATCTTTATGGGAAACGGTCGTTCCCGTGCCGTTCACCGTCTCCGATGACCGCTGAAGCCCCCACGACCGCGGTTCCGGAGGTTCGCCTCCGGGATCTCCGACCGACGGTTTCGCCGGTGGAGGTCGTGGGCCGTGTCGTTTCGTTTGACCGGCGCGAGATCGTGCGGAAATCCGACGGCAGCCGTCGGCCGCTCCTATCAGGGCTCTTAAGTGACGGAACCGCGACGGTGCGATTCAGCTGGTGGGATCCGCCGCGGGAAGGAATCGAGCGGGGGACGATCCTTCGCGCGGTCGGGGTCGAGGTCCGAGAGTTCCGGGGCCGGCCCGAGCTCACCTTCACCTGGCGGACTCGGGTGGGGCCGGCCGGACCGGCCGAATTGCCTCGCGTGGACGCCGACGAGCTCCCCTTCCGAACGGTCCGGGGCCTCGCCGCGCCCGACGAGGGCTTCCGGATCGAGGCTCGCGTCGTCCGCATCGGGTCGAGGACCGTGACGGTCGGCGAGGAACGCCGGGTCGTCCATGAGGGACTGGTCGGCGACCGGACGGGGGTCATCGCTCTCTCGTCCTGGGCCGACTTCGGTCTCGCCGCCGGCGAAGCCGTGCGGATCTCAGGTGGGTACGTTCGTAGTTTCCGGAGCCGACCCCAGCTCGTGCTCGACGAGCGGTCAGCCGTCGTCCGGATCGACGGGGGGGACCTTCCCGATCCAGCGGAGTTTCTCCGCAGCCCCCCCCGCACGATAGCCGCGATCGAGGATGAGGGGGGTGGGGAAGCGATCACGGTGGAGGGGATCGTCGTCGGTCTCCTCCCGCCGAGCGGGCTCGTCTACCGGTGCCCGACGTGCCAGCGGACGGTGAAGAACGGGATCTGTCGCGTCCACGGCCAGGTCGAGGGCCGGGCGGACTTACGGGCTCGGCTCGTCCTGGACGATGGCACGGGCGCCCTGACGATCAACGCGGGTCGGGCCGATACCGAGCGCCTCTGGGGGGCCACGCTCGAGGAGGCCCGTCGGCGCCTGCGCGAGGAACCCGACCCGAGCCTGCTCGAGGAATCGATCCTCGAGACCCTCTTGGGACGTCGGCTGCGCGTCCGTGGCGCCGGGACGAAGGATGATTTCGGCGTAACGGTTTCTCCGGAATCGATCGAGACCGTCGAGGTCGATCTCGAAGCCGCTGCAGCGGAGCTCGCCTCCCGGTTCTCGGAGGGACGTTAGTGGCGCTTCGCGAGCCGGCCTGGCGAGTCACCGCTCGCGAACTCGAGACCTCACTCGAGGAAGAGAAAGGCGAAGGAGAGCGCGCCGCCTCGTACCTTCTCTCTCCGTTCGCCGCGCGGATGAACCGGGTACTCATCACCGGCACCCTCTCTCCCGCGGAACCGATTGGTCGCGACGAGAGCCAGCCGTTCTGGCGCTCGCGCCTGACCGATCCGACCGGCGCGGTTGCCGTCACCGCGGGAAGCTTCCAGCCGAGGGCGATGGCCCAGCTCCGATCGTCGCCCGCGCCGCGCCCGGCGATTGTCGTGGGAAAGGTCCACCTGTACCGTGGTCGGGACGGGGTCGGGTATGTCTCCGTTCGGGCCGAAGCCGTACGGTTCGTGGCGGAGACCGAGGAACGTGCGGTCCTCGCGGACATCGTCCGCCAGACGCTCGACCGCGTCGACCTAGTCGAGCGGATCGAGAAGGTCCCCGCCACGGGCGAGGCATCTCTCGTGGCGGAAGGAATTCCGCGGGGCTGGATCCGCGCTGCGCGCGAATCGCTTCAGCGCTACCCGAACGTGGACCGGGCCGCCTTCCGCCGCGACCTGCGCCCGGCGCTCCGACGGGTCGCTGGGGACTCCGGTCCGGTAGCAACCGCTCCTCTGCCTCCGGCGACGGTTTCGGTCACTCGCGCGCCACCCTCCCCACCTCCCCCACCTCCCCCGACCGCGGCGGAGCGGGCCGAGGAGTCGATGTTCCTCGACCATCTGGACGAGATCGCCGAGGTCTCCGCGGACGGGTACGCCGATCTGAAGGAGCTTCTGGCTCGGGTCGCGACCGAGGGCCTCCTCGGCGACCGGGCGGAAGCGGTCCTGAGCCGGCTCGAGGAGGAAGGGGTGGTCGAGGAGCCGATCGTGGGGAAGCTCCGCCGCGCCTAGTGCCGTTCGGCGCCGAGAGGATTTATATCGGTCTCCGGCTCGGGGCGCGGGGGAATGAGGAACACCTGTCTCTCCGAACCGATGACGAGACCAGCGACGAGCTGACCCCCAATCGCCCCGGACTCTGTCAACATGGCCGAACCGAAGCCGAGTCTCCTCCTCCCCATCGTCCTCATCGTCGTCGTGATCGTCGCGGCGAGCGTCGGGGGGGTGTACCTCTACGAGAAGAACCACCCCAAGGCCGTCGGCTCTCCCTATACAGTTTCTATCGGGAGCAACGTCACAGTGAACTATATCGGGACGCTCGGGAGCGGGGCGCAGGCGGGCCGCGTGTTCGACACCTCGCTCTACTCGGTCGCCATCAACAACATCACCTATCCGAAGTCGCTCAGCTTCTCCTATCGCGGTAGCGAGGCGAACTACACCCCGCTCCCCGTCGCGGTGGGGCCGAACATCCCCGCCTCGGGATACACGATCGGGAACCTCACGTTCGGGGCGGTCGTCACCGGGTTCTGGCAGGGACTGATCGGCATGACGGTCGGACAGACTCGGACCATTGTGATCCCACCGAGTCTCGGATACGGTTCGCCGAACCCGAGCTGCTTCGTCACGCAGCCGCTCACGTTCACCACGCCGGTCCTCGTGACGGTTTCCGCCTCGGATTTTGGAACGGTCTACCCGGGCGTCAACGCGACCGTGGGCACCCAGTTCTCTGACCCGACGTACGGCTGGCCGGACCTCGTGCTTTCGGTGAACGCGACCGCTCTGGTCGTCGAGAACCTCCCGTCGATCGGTTGGGCCGTGCCGGGGCTCAGTTGGCCGCAGGTCGTGACTGCGATCAACGCGACGACGATCACCCTCACGAACGAGCTCAGCTCCGCCGACGCGGGGACGGTCGGTGGCACGATCTCGAGCGGCAGCGTCTGCGGAGCGACGAAGTTCATTGTCTCCGGCGTCAATTCGACCGCCGGGACCTACATCGAGGACTTCAACGAGCAGGTCGTCGGGCAGACGCTCGACTTCACGGTCACGATCGTCGCGAAGTACTGATTGAGTCCGCCCGCGGAACGCACCCTAGCCGCCGAGCGTGATCTTGCCGCGCTTCCAGAGCTCCTCGAGCTGTGCCTCCGCCGTCGAGGCGAGGATATCCTCGGCCGGGGCTCCCCGCCGGCTGTAGGTACGCAGCGCCTTCCGCGCCTCCTCGCGCCGCGCGCGGCCCGCACCCAGGATCTGACGGCCCTCGCGCTCGAGCCCCGCCATCTCGTGGCTCACTCTCTCGATCTCCGCCATGACCTCGGCCCGTGCCTTTCCCTTCGCCCGAAGCTCAGCCACGAGACCGCCCGCCGCCTCAAGCTTTGACCGGATCTCGGACATCCTCGCCTCGCGCTCGGTTTTCGTCCGCTGCATCTCGAGCCCGAGCCGATCGACCTCCGCCCGGGCGGCCGCTACCTTCGACTCGGCCTCCTTGCGCTGGCGCTCGTGCTCGGCGACGACCCCCGCGCGGGCCTCGGCGTCCTTCAGATCCTGCGTGCGCTGCCGGAGCCGAGCGATGAGCGCGTTTTCCTCGTCAATGGGGAGTGCGCGGGTCTGCTGACGCAGCTCGAGTTCCGCGATCTCGCGGCGGATCTGTTCCGGCCGGACCCGCTCTCCGGGGGTAAACGACAGCTTGAGCTCTCTCAACTGGATGACCGAATCTTGAACGGCCGCCCGAGCAGCGTCCCGCTGCTTGCGGAGTTCCGCGTACTTCTTCCCGAGATCTCCGTGCCCCGCGTAGAGCTTCTCGACCTCGTCCTGAGGCGCCTGCCGCCGGTCGTAGAGCGCCTTTTGCTCGGTCGAAAGCCGGCGCATCTCGGCGATCAGATCTTGGCGCCGGCGATGGAGCCCGTTGAGCTTCGAGTCGAGTTCGCGCAAGCGGTGCCGGTCCTCCCGGTCCGCTCGCTCGTCCTCCTCGGATAGGACGGGCCTCGGCGGCACGTAGGACGGAGGAACGGCACCCGAGAAAAGCCCTTCCGTTCCGTCCCGGGTTACCCGGCCGCCGCGTTCCCGGGGGTAGCGCGCTAGCGAGAGTTCGACCGGTGCCGTCGGTCGCTTCGCGGGCGGTCCGGAGGGACCAAGGCGGGGTCACGGACCACGAAGTGCTGAGCCGCGAAGAGCGCCGCCGGTACGGCGGCGTCTATGTTCACGATCGCGATCGGCGCGCACGACTGGAGCATCGCGGTCAGAGCCGCCTCGCCCCTGCCTCCGCGGCCGTAGCCGACAGAGGTCGGGACACCGACGACCGGAGCCCGGACCAGACCGGCAATCACGGTGGGAAGGGCCCCCTCCCGACCCGCGAAGACGATGTACAGCGATGGGCGCCGGCGCTCGGTCGCTCGGACCGCCCGCAAGAGTCGATGGAGCCCGGCCACGCCCACGTCGTACGCGGTTACGGTGCGGATCCCGAGCTCCGAGAGAAGGGCGCGGGCTTCCTCCGCGAGAGGAACGTCGCTCGTCCCGGCGGTCATAATCCCGACGGTGCCGGGGGCGTACCGAATCCCGAGCGGCCCCCTTAAACGGGCGAGGCGCCCACCCGCACGCAGGACGACGGGCAGACCCTCCCGTCGCGCTACACGGAGGGCCCGGCGCTGGGCCGGGGTAGGGAGCGAGACGACCGCGCCCTCTCCTCGATTCGCGAGCGCCCGGAGAATCTCGAGGAGGTGCCCGACAGTCTTGCCCTCTCCCAGGATCACCTCTGGCACCCCGACGCGCTGGACACGATCGCGGTCGAGACGCGCGAACCGGCCCACCCGGAGCTCGCGCATGCCGGCGGGTCGAGGTCTTCTCCGCACGCCCCGAAGGACCCTAGGCGTGATATATCGGGTGCCCGTGGTCGGCTCCCGCCCAGCGATGCCCGACTTCTCCCTAACCCCGGAGCAGGAAAGCCTACGCGACATGGCGCGCAAGTTCGCGCGCACCGAGATGGCTCCGCACGCGGCCGAGTGTGATCGAACCGCCCGGTTCCCCGAGGAGATCTATCGCAAGGCGTACGACCTCGGGTTGATGAACCTGAACGTCCCGACGGAGTACGGTGGGAGCGGCCTCGCCTCGCTCGAGCAGTGCTTGATCGTCGAGGAACTTGCGTACGGTTGCGGGGGGATGACAACCTCGATCATCGCGAACTGTCTCGCGCTCGAACCGATCATCCTCGCCGGTACGCCGGAGCAAAAGTCTCGGGTTCTGACGCCCTTTTGCTCGAAATATCAGTTGGCCTCCTTCGCCCTCACCGAGCCGAGTGGGGGGAGCGACGCCGGGGCCGTACGGACGCGGGCTCGCAAGGAAGGCGACCACTACTTCCTCGATGGCGAGAAGTGCTTCATCACGAACGCCCCCCACGCGTCGCTCTACACGATCTTCGCTACCGTGGACCCGAG
>JASHQX010000067.1 GCA_030038895.1 Thermoplasmata archaeon | reverse complement strand
GACGGGGGGCCGGTCCTGTACTACATCGGCGAACTGTATCGGGACCCGAAGAGCTCGATCTACCTCACGGGATTCCAGGTCGAGGGCTCGAACGGTCGGCGCCTGCTGGACACGGGGGAGCTCGTCATTGACGACGCGTTGGTCCGGCCAACCTGCGAGATCCAGAAGTTCGACTTCTCCGCCCACGCCGGACACTCTGACCTCGTCCGTTTCGCGAAGGAGAGCCGAGCGGAGACGGTCATCCTGATGCACGGAGACCACCGCGAGGCGCTCCGCGACGCGCTCGAAGGGTTCACCCACGTCATCTTGCCTGAGAACGGCAAGGCGTTCGACGTGTAGAGTTCGGCGGGCCGGCTCCGCCGTTCAGCCGGGACGTCGGGAGCGCCGCGCCGTTCGGGACGGAGGCGATTCGCGTCCTCCTTCCGCCTCCTCCCTCGAAACGCCCTCCTCATCGACCAGGGCTTCCTCGACCGGAGGCATCTCCTCCTTCGGCCGAACGAATTCGCGAATCTCCTTCCATAACGCTTCGATCCCCTCCCCGGTGACCGCGGAGACCTGGAGATGGTCGGTCGGGCGCCGGGCAAGATCGCACTTCGTGTCGACGACGAGGATCGGAAGGGAAGGGAACTCCTCGCGCCATCGCTTGAGGAGTCCCTCCTGTTCCTCGGTCGAGTGTTCGGACGCATCGGTGGGGTCGATGAGGAAGAGAACGACTGTCGCCGCGCCACGAACCGCGGTGGTCGCCTCGATCTCGGCCGGGTTGACGCGGTCCGGTCGGCCCAGGACCCCTGGCGTGTCGACGACCTGCAAGCGGTCGAAGCCGAGGTCGGCGTGACCGACCGCGATCGACAGGGTCGTGAACGGGTAATCCGCGACCTTCGGATGCGCCGAGGAGAGCCGCGCCACCAGCGAGGACTTTCCGACGTTCGGGAAGCCCGCCACCACGAGGGTCGGGGCGCCGGGTTCGAGCCGAGGGCGGTCCCGAAGGAAACGGCCGATCGCCCGGAGCGTATCGATGTCCGGATCGACCTCTCGGACGAAGCTCGAGAGCCTTCCGTAGAACGCCCGGACCCGTTCACCGAGCTCTTCAGGCCCCGACGCCCGCCGCATCGAGCGCTCCTCCGCCTGGGCGAGTCCCCGGATCCGTTCCCCGGCGCGACGCATGCGTTTCAACGCCCGGTCCAACGTCCCCTCGCCGAACCTTCCCGCGATGAGGGCCCGTTCGAACTCCGTCGTGGGAGGATGGAGAAACCGCTGCGTCTCGAGCCGAAGGTGGCGAAGGACCGTTGCCGAGCTGCGGACGACCTTCAACTGGGCCCGGAGGCGATCGCGAGTCGCCTTCGTCTCGCCCTTCGGGCTCGCGAGTGAGGCCCGATGGAAGGCGATGTCGAGGATTTCGACCGAGGGGGGCGGTTCCGCCCTCGATGCGCCGCCGCGCCCTTGTCGAACCGATCGATCGTTCCGCGTCACGGTCGTGACCGCTCTTCACCCCCCTCTCGCGAATAGGCTTGTCGTCGTACGGGATGGGTCGAGGAACCTCCCGAGCCGGACCCAAGTCGGCGAGTGTGACGTACTATCACGTATCGGATCCACCGGCGAAGCCGGGCAGGTTATGCGGGGTATCGCGACCCAAAAAACGGACCCGATTCCGGCAGGCTCTTATGGCCGCCGCCGCTCCCCACTCGGCGGGAGAGGGGTATGCCGCACTGGATATCCAACGATCCGGGGGAAGAGGCGTCGATGCTCAACGCATTGGGCATCAAGTCAGTCGATGAACTATTCACCGACGTGCCAAAAAAGGCGCGCCTCGGGCGACTCGGAATCGGTCCCGGCCATGAGGAGTTCGAAGTTGTGGATACGATCGACCGCATCCTCAACCGGAACCGGACCCTGACACAGTTCGCTTGCTTCCTGGGCGGACGGATCACTCCCCGATACGTGCCAGCGGCGGTGGACGCGATCATCTCGCGGAGCGAATTCTACACGGCGTATACCCCGTACCAGGCGGAGACGAGCCAAGGGACCCTTCGCTCGCTGTTCGAGTTCCAGAGCCTCTGGACGGAAATGACCGGTCTCGACGTGGCCAACGCTTCCCTCTACGATGGCTCGACGGCGGCGGGAGAAGCGCTCCTCCTCTGTCGGCGGGTGCACGAGGGCCGACGGTTCCTCGTCCCGGCGAGCCTCCCCTGGGAGGAGAAGAGCGTCCTTTGCAATTACGGGACTGGCCCGGGCCTGAGCGTCGAGGAGATCCCGTATGATTCGAAATCCGGGTGCCTCGACCTCAACTTCGTGCGCGCCGAGATCGCGAAAGGCGACGTCTTCGGGGTCCTCGCCGATGTCCCGAACGGCTTCGGACATGTCGATGAGGGTTTGCTCGAGCTGAAGTCGCTGATCGGCGATGTCCCGCTCGTCATCGCGGCCGATCCGCTCTCGCTCTCCACGCTCGAGCCGCCAGGAAGCTACGGGGCGGACGTCGTGGTCGCCGAGGGGCAGGGGTTCGGGATGGCCTCCTGTTTCGGAGGCCCGCTCCTCGGCCTCTTCGCGTGCCGTCGCGAGCATGTCCGCGCCGCGCCCGGGCGTATCGTGGGGGCGACCGTGGACGCGATCGGTCAGCGGGCCTACTGTCTCACTCTGACGACAAGAGAACAGCACATCCGCCGCTCGCGGGCGACGTCGAACATCTGCACGAACGAGTCGTTGATGGCGCTTGCATTCGTCGTCTATGCGAGTCTGGTCGGACCGAGGGGGCTTGCCCAGCTGCAGGTCGAGCTGGCCGAGAAGGCCCGGACACTCGCGAGCGCGCTCGGGGGAATCGAGGGACTGCGCGCTCCGCGGTTCGACGCCCCGTACCTGGGGGAGTTCACGGTCGAGGTCACCCGCGGCACGGCTCGTGAATTCCTTGACGGCGTCGAGCGGCATCGCATCCTCGGAGGACACCTGCTTAAAGACCCGCGCCCGAGCGCCGGTGCGCAGCCCGAGTACTTCCTCGCGGCCGCGACCGATTGGATCGGGGATCGGGAGATACAGAAGTACGCCCGCGCCGCTCGTACGGTGCTGACATCGGCCCGGAGGTCCGCATGACGTACCGTCAGGCCCGGTGGGAGGAACCCGACATCTGGGACCTCGCACCGATCCGAACCGGCGACTCTCCTCCCGCGATCCCCGGGATTCCCGAGAAGCTCCGCCGCAAGGAGCACATCCGCTGGCCCGAGCTCTCCGAGCAGGAGGTCATGCGCCACTACACCCGGCTCTCCCAGATGAACTTCGGAGTCGACTCGGGCTCGTATCCGCTCGGCTCGTGCACGATGAAGTACAACCCGAAGGTTTCTGAGATGCTCGCGCGGCGCAAGCACGCGGTCGAGCTCCACCCGTATCAGCCCGAATCGACCGCACAGGGGGCGCTCGAACTCTTCTGGCGGCTCGAACGGATCCTGACGAAGGTCACCGGGATGCCGGAGGTTTCGCTCCAGGCCGCGGCCGGCGCGCACGGGGAGTATGCCTCGCTCCTGATGGTCCGAGCGTACTTCCGGGACCGGGGCGAGGCGGAAAAGCGAACCGAGGTCCTTCTCCCCGACACGGCCCACGGGACGAACCCCGCATCGGCCGCGATGGCGGGCTACACGACCCGGGAAATCCCGTCGAGGGACGGGTGCGTCGACCTCCCCGCCCTCAAGGCGGCGGTCTCGGAGAAGACGGCGTGCTTCATGCTGACGAACCCGAACACGGCCGGCCTCTTCGAGAGCGAGATCCTCGATATCGCGGAGACCGTTCACGGCGTCGGCGGGATGCTGTACTACGACGGCGCCAACCTGAACGCGATCATGGGGATCACGAGCCCCGGCCGGATGGGGTTCGACGTCGCGCACCTGAACCTGCACAAGACGTTCGCCACCCCGCACGGTGGGGGAGGACCCGGCGCTGGCGTGCTCGCCGCGGGCGAGACGCTCGCTCCGTACCTACCGGTCCCACGAATCGTGAAGCAGGGCCGGAAGTACCACCTCGACTACGACCGCCCGAAGTCGATTGGGAAGATCAAGACGGCCTACGGCAATTTCGGCCTTGATCTGAGGGCCTACGCGTTCGCCCTGACCCACGGGGAGGAGGGGCTGAAGCACGTCGCACGACGTTCGGTCCTCAACTCCAACTATACCGCCCTGCATCTTGGGAAGTTCCTTCCTCGGCCGTTCCGCACGCTCGTAAAGCACGAGTTCGTCCTCTCGGGGAGCCCGCTCAAGGAGCTCGGCCTCCGGACGGCCGACCTAGCGAAGCGGCTCCTGGATGAGGGCGTCCACGCGCCGACTGAATACTTCCCGTCGATCGTCGATGAGGCGCTGATGGTCGAGCTCCCCGAAACGGAGAGCAAGCGCGAGCTGGACCACTACATCGCTGCGTTCGAACGGGCGATCCACGACACCCCGGAGAATCTCCGCTCCGCGCCGCATGCGACCTCGGTCCGGCGCGTCGACGAGGTCCGTGCGGCGCGTCAGCCGCTCCTCACCTGGCGCGACCTTCGCGCCGCGGCAGGAAAGGCTCAAACCCCGTGAGGCGTGGGTAGCGGCGATGAAGGAGCGCGTCGTTCGGATCTTCGACCGGATGGACCCGAAGCCCGACCTGGTCCTGCTTGCGAACTCGACCGACCCCCACGTCGACCAGACCTTCTACTACCTGTTCGGGGTCCCGAGTGGGCTGTTCGAGGGATCGGTTGCCATCGCCCATCCGGACGGAGAGCTTGACATCCTGAGCTCGCCTCTCGAGGCGGAGTCCGCGGAGCAGGCCGCCAAGAACGACCCCCACGTCCAGGTCCACGTCGTGAACCGCGAGGACACGGACGCACTCGTCCCAAAGCTCGCGGGGAACCCGGGAACAATCGCCCTCCATTATCGGGAGCTGACGCACGACTGGTTCGTCCGACTCGAAAAAGTCTTCCCGGGCGCGAAGTGGGTCGACGCGTCCGAGGCGATCCGGCGGACCCGTGTGACGAAGGACGCAAGCGAGCTCGAGCGCCTTCGAAAGGCGGCCGAGATCGGCTCGGCGGTCGGCCGCGAGATTCCACGCCTCTTGAAGGCCGGCATGACCGAGCTCGAACTCGCCGCCGAGATGGAGTACCGCATGGGACGGCACGGGGCGAGCGGCCGGTCGTTCGCGACGATCGTCGCCTTCGGCCCCCATAGCGCGGAGCCCCACTACCAGCCGGGGTCCGCGCGGCTGAAATCCGGAGAGTCGATCGTGTGCGACTTCGGCGCGATCTACGAACGGTACGTGAGCGACATCACCCGTTCGTTCCACTTCGGACAACGGGACGAGGAGATGAAACGGGTCCACGATACGGTCGAAGCGGCGCAGCGGGCCGCGCTCGAAGCGATCCGGCCCGGCGTCCCGGCCAAGGAGGTCCACCTCGCGGCGGAGCGCGTGATCAACGATTCTCCCTGGAAGGGCCGGCTCACTCACGGGGTCGGGCACTCGATCGGCCTCGCGGTCCACGACGGGTGGGGGTACGGCCCGAAGGCGGAGGACCTCATCGAGGAAGGGATGGCGTTCACCGTCGAGCCGGGGATCTATCTGCCAGGCAAGGGCGGGGTCCGCATCGAGGACGACATCGTCGTTACCCGGGACGGCTACTCCTTCCTGACCACCACCCCGCGCTCCTACCTCGAGGTACCGGCGTGAAGTTCGGAGTCCTTACGGGCGGCGGCGACTGCCCCGGCCTCAACGCGGCGATCCGCGCGGTGGTCCGCCGCGCGGCCCGGTTCGGGGACGAGACCGTGGGATTCCTCGACGGATGGAAGGGGGTACGCGATGGCGCGTTCCGCCCGCTCGGACTTCGGGACGTCGCGGACATCCTTCCACGGGGCGGGACGATCCTCGGCAGTTCGCGTACGAACCCGTTCGCGAAGGAGGAGGAGGCCCAGCGGGTCGTCGCCCGGCTCATAGATCTGAAGGTCGACGCGCTGGTCGCGATCGGAGGCGACGACACGCTCACCGCCGCTCGAGAGCTCCATCGCCGGGGTGGCCGGGTGGTCGGCGTGCCCAAGACGATGGATAACGATGTCAACGGGACGGACTGGACGTTCGGGTTCCATTCTGCCGTGGCGGTCGCGGTCGACGCCCTCGAACGGCTCCGGGATACCGCGGCAAGCCACCACCGCGCGATCGTGCTCGAAGTGATGGGGCGTCACGCCGGGTGGGTCGCGCTCGCCACCGGGCTCGCCGGCGGAGCCGACGCGACCCTTCTCCCCGAGGAGCCGTACGATGAGGAGGTCGTCCTGCGGACCGTCCGGGCCGCGGTCGCCGACCGCGGCTATGCGCTCGTCGTGACGAGCGAGGGGATCGACCTCGGGCCGCGCCGCGGACGCGCCGGCACGAAGGACGAGTTCGGACACGAGCTCCTGCGCGAGCGCGAGGTCGGCGCCGAGCTTGCCGGCCGCATCCAGGAAGCGACGGGCGTAGAGACGCGCAGCGCCCAGATCGGCCACATCCAGCGAGGGGGGACGCCCGAACTATTCGACCGGATCCTCGCCACGCGCCTCGGGGCGTACGCCGTCGACCTGGCGCGCGCGGGGCGGTTCGGCGAGGTCGCCGTGCTCCGTGGGCCGGTCGTCACCGGCATCCCACTCGATGAGGCGGTCGGCTCGCCGAAGCTGGTAAGTCCCGACTGGCTCGACCTCCTTCACACGTTCGACGCCTAAAGGACACACCATGCCGGTACGGGCCCTCTGGTTCCGCGGGGGCGCGCTCTACCTTCTCGACCAGCGGGCGCTCCCCTCACGTACGGTCGTCCGGCGCTTGACCCGGGTCGAGCAAGTCGCCGAGGCTATCCGTACGCTCACCGTGCGCGGGGCCCCCGCGATCGGGGTCGCCGCCGCCTACGGCATGGTCCTCGCGCATCGGCAGGGGCGGTACCGGCCCGACCGGGCCGCCGCGATCCTGCGGGCGACCCGGCCCACTGCCTACGACCTCTTCGTCGGTATCGAGACGGTCCGTGCGTCGTGGGTCGCGGGCGAGGACGTCCTCGCGGCGGCCGACGCCTACCGGGGGAAGATCGTGGAGGAATGCCACCGGATCGGCACCGCGGGTGCCCCTTTGCTCGCCGACGCCGAGCGCGTCCTGACGCACTGCAATGCGGGAGCGCTCGCGACCGTCGAATGGGGGACCGCGCTCGCCCCGATACGGGTCGCTCGCGAGCGCGGAGCTCACCTCTTTGTCTGGGTCGATGAGACCCGACCCCTCCTCCAGGGTTCCCGCCTCACCGCTTGGGAGCTCGCGCGGGAAAGGATCCCGTACGCGGTGATCGCGGACAACGCCGCGGGCCACTACCTCGCAACGGGTCAGGTCGATGCGGTATTGGTCGGCGCGGACCGCATCGCGCGGAACGGGGACTTTGCAAACAAGATCGGCACGTACGAGAAGGCGGTCGTGGCCCACGAGAACGGCGTCCCCTTCTACGTCGCCGCTCCCTGGAGCACGTTCGACGCCGCCCGGCCGGACGGGGGCACGATCCCCGTCGAGGAGCGAGATCCCGACGAGGTGCTCGAGCTCGGCGGCCGTCGACTCGCTCCGGTGTCGAGCCGGGCACGCAACCCGGCGTTCGACGTGACGCCGGCGCGGTTCGTCACCGCGTTCATTACCTCGGACGGGGTAGTCCGCCCGGACGGACTCGCTCGTTCGCTCTCCCGACGCGCACCTCGTCTGGCTCAGCCGGCCCCGACCGGGACCGGACGTACCGAACGGCTCTAGATCAGCGGCCGGTTCAGAAGGTGTTCGATGCTGCGCAACGACGAGGCGAGGTTCGCGGTCACGTCGACACCGAGCTGATGAAGCGCAATCACCAGCCCCAAGATCAAGAGAACCGACACGGTCCAACCCTCCATCGCTCGCATCACTCGCGCCTCCGCAGGTAGAGAGAAGAGTGGCCCGACGCGCTACATAAATCGCGGCTTCGACTCGCAGCTAGGGTCGTCCACAGGAGCGAATCCTCGCCGGCCGGACGCGCGCGCACGCACCCGAGCGCGGGCGCGCGAAGCGACGCCTGGAGGCGGCGGCGCGCGAGCAAGGTTCATAGGGACGAGCGAATAGGCCAGCGGGGTTGCCCTGGTAGTCTAGTGGTCTAGGATGTAGGTCTGTCGAGCCTGCGACTCGGGTTCGAAGGCGTCGGGGGCCTCACCCCCGACCCGGAACTCCCGACCAGGGCGCTCCCCTCCTGGTCGCGGGAGCCCGTGCCGTGCGCAAGGAGACACCATATCCTTCCACGAGGTAGTACGGGTAGATGGCCGAAGAGGGAAAGCGAAAGGAGTCGGCCGGGTCCCCGTACCTCTCGCACGCCGTCGGCGACGCTCTGCGGGGGATTACGGAGCGCCGCCTGCTCGACCTCGTACGGAAGGATCCCGTCCCCCGCCATCTCGCGATCATCATGGACGGGAACCGTCGGTTCGCCCGCTCGAAGGGGATCCCGGTCCAGGACGGGCACGAGAAGGGCCGCGACATTCTCGAGGAGCTCCTCGACTGGTGTCTCGAGCTGAACATCCCCATCCTCACCGTCTACGCCCTTTCAACGGAGAACCTGAACCGTCCGAAGGAGGAGCTCGACGGTCTCATGGACCTGTTCGACCGCGCGCTTCGACAGATCGCGGTCGATGAGCGTGTCCACCGCCATCAGATTCGTGTGAGGGTCATCGGCAACCGGGACGTCCTGCCCGCCCGGATCCGCGAGGCGATCGAACTCGCGGAGCGAGCGACCGCATCGTACTCCCGATACCGGTACAACGTCGCTCTGGGGTACGGCGGACGGGACGAGATCGTCGCGGCGATTCGTCAGCTCGCTCGGGAGGTCCGGGAAGGCCGCCTCGAGCCCGAAGCGATCGACTCGGACGCCGTCAGCCGCCACCTCTACACCGCGGACCTTCCTGACCCGGATCTGGTCTTTCGGACGAGCGGAGA
>JASHQX010000066.1 GCA_030038895.1 Thermoplasmata archaeon | reverse complement strand
GGCTGGTTCCAGGAGGCCGTGGGCAGGAGCAGCGCGGAGCGCACCTCGTCGAGCAGATCGGGGGGCGGGAGGCGGGACCAGTCGATCGAACGGGCCTTTCGGAGGCGTTCTTCGAGCGCCGCGATCTGCCGGGCGACCTCCTCGTCCGAGCGGCGGGTCACATCGGTGAGCTCCTCCACCCGGTGGTCGTACTCCTCGACGAGGTGTGCAAGGCGCCGCCGCGCCTGGCGGCGGAGGTGGTCGCGTAGGCGCTCGAGCCTCGCCTGAAGCTCCCGGTCCTCCTTCGCCCGCTCACGCAGGAGCGCACGGGCCCCGTCGACCCCCTGCTCGGCCAGGGTGCGGACGAGGGCGGCGCGGTCGAGCGCGTCGAGGAGATCGTAGGAGACGACGTCGTCCGGGAAGGCTGTGCAGTCGGGGAGGGTGACCGCCCCGTCAGAGGGGAGAGTCGTCGTCGTCCTCCTCGCGGCAGGAGAACAGCGAGAATTCCTCGAGGAGCCGGAAGACGTTCACGGCCGCGTCGATCGATCCCACGTCGGCGCCGGGTGATTCGCGCTTCGAGACGTATCCGGCGAACCCGCGGAACCGCGGGAAGAGCCCGCCATCCCCGGCCGCCTGGGTGCGAAGCTCGGCATCGTCCTTCAAGCGGCGCCCCTCGCCGACGAGGGCCTCGGCGTCGTTCTTGCTCTCCTTGAGCGCATCCCGGTAGTACCGGCACCAGTAGACGCCGGCGCTCCGCTTGAGCGCCGGGTCCAGGTACTGGTCGATGAACTCGACGACTCGCTTCTCGTTCTGCCGGAACGAGTCCCCGCTCCGCGCCCGTATGCGCCCGCGCATCGCGTGCACGAGACCCGCCTTTAGATCGGGACTCGTCGGAGGGTTGTGCCCCGCGAGGGAGGCAATCGCCGAGGTCCGGGCGGCGACGTCGATCAGCGTGCGGTTCGACCCGACCTCGCCGATATCCGGGTTGTCCTCGCTCATCCGCAAGCGCCAGGCCTCGACCACGCGGACCCCGGCGTCGACGAGAATCTCGGGGACATAGCCGGTGGTCATCTCCTCGCGCGCGAGCTCGACGATGTGCCGGTTGTCGGCATGCCGGGAGTTGAAGCTGACGTGCAGGCTCGTGAGGCGGTCGGAGAGCGGGTCGTTGATGTTGTCGAGGTCGGAGAGGTTCGAGGTGCTGACCGCGACGAACCAGGCCGGGAACGTCTCGCGCGACTTCGACGGAGTGACCGTCCCCTCCTGGAGCGCCTGGAGGAGGACGTTCTGGGTACCGAGCGGCAGCTTTCCGATCTCATCCACGAGGAGGAAGCCGCGATTCGCTTGCAGAAGCTTTCCCGGTTCGAGGACGAGCGGGCTCATCGGGTCGCCGATCTCCTCGAGCTTCCGAAGGTTGATGTTCCCCGTGAGGTGGTCCGGGAAGACCTCCGAGCTTCCCTGAAGACGGGCGAACCCGAATCCCTCGCGCAGGACCGTGTATACCGCGGGAATTTTCCCCGCATCCACGTTCGAAGGGTCGAAGTTCGCCGGGTCCCCCCCGGGCGCGTACCGCCGCCGGCAGATCGGGCAGGGAGGGAACCGCGCCGCGGCCACGGGATCGATTAAAGAGAGGGGGTGGTCGAGCACCGGGCAACCGTCGACCGTCCACGCCCCCTTGGGAAAGAGGCTCCAGAGGTCGCGCGCGAGGCTCGTCTTCCCCGCGCCCGATGGGCCGAACAGGAGGATGTGCGAGCCCGAGACGACGGCGGTGATCAGGTCCTCGTAGGTCGTATCCGGAAGCACGGTCCGCGGGAAGAGGGCCCGGAGCGCCTCGGCCCGGTCGAGACCCCTGGCCCGGAGACCGGAGAGGAGCCGCAGGATCTCGGCGCGGAACCGTTCCCCGGGGCTTTCTACGACCACGCCGGAGCCCTTCAGCTCGGCCGCGGTCGCGTGAGAACCCGGTCGAATCGCCTCGTGAGTCGCCGCCGCCACGGCGCGCGGAGTTGGGTTCGGGATATTTAGTTTGCCCGGGACGAGGGCCGGTCCCGCCGCCGGTGGTGACTCGGGCGGCACGGTCGACCCGGCCCTGGAGGAGCGGACGCCAGTTTTAAGTAGAGCGTCCGGGTCCGCGCGCCGCGCACGGATGCCCGAGAAGGAAGCGGCGGCGAAGAAGCCGGCACTCGCCCGCACGGTCAAGGACAAGTGGCGGTCGAAGCGCTGGTTTAAGGTCCGGGCCCCGGGCCTGTTCCAGCACCTCGAGCTCGGGGAGACGGTCGCGAACGAGCCGGAGCAGGTGATCGGGCGCACGCTCGAGACGACCTTGCCCGAACTCTCGGGCGGGGCCGACGCGGCGAAGGCCCATGTCAAGCTCCGGTTCCGTGTGGAGCGGATCTCGGGCGACGGGGTGGCCGAGGCCCGGTTCATCGGACACGATCTGACCTCCGACTACGTCCGACGCCTCGCGCGCCGCAAGCGTTCCAAAATCGACTCCGCGCTCACCGTGACGACCAAGGACGGGGTGCAGATCGTGCTCAAGCCGGTCGCGGTGAGCGAGCAGCGCCTGCAGACCCGGCTCCGAGCCGAGCTGCGCCACAAAATCGTATCGACCCTGACCGAGGAGGCTCAGCAGCGGACCTCACCTGAGTTCGTCCGCGAGATGCTGCAGGGGGACCTCTCGAAGGTCCTGGCGCACGGTGTCAAGACCCTTTACCCTCTCAAGAAGATCGAAATCCGTCGCTCGGAGGTGCTGGGTACGATCTCCGACGAAGTGCCGGCCCCTGAGACGGCCGCGCCCGTCGAAGCCCCTGCCCCGCCCGAAGCGGCCCCGGTCGCGGGCGATGCTTCGGCGGCCTGATCGCGTCGAGTGCGTGCCCTCGCGCCCCATCCCCGTCGGAGTGGCTCAGCCCGGTAGAGCACGGGACTCATAGCGGGACGCGAGCGAACGTCCCGGGAGAGATCCTGGGGTCGGGGGTTCAAATCCCCCCTCCGACAT
>JASHQX010000065.1 GCA_030038895.1 Thermoplasmata archaeon | reverse complement strand
CGGAGATAGCACGGCGGAAACGGGGCCCTGGCCTAGGAGAAAGGCGTAGTTCATTCCCACCCCGCCTCCGTGGGTCTGGGAGAGTCCCGAAGCGCCCAGGCCCGCGAGCGACCAGCCCTCGATAGCGAACACGGCCACCGTCAGGACGAGGGGCAGCCCGAGGGCCACGAGGAAGACCAAACGACGCGAGCCGCGTTCGCGCAGGATCTCGAGCGGGAGGAAGATCGCGGTGAGGTACTTCACGAAGATCCCGATCCCGTTCAGGAGATTCCGCTCGAAGCTCGTTCGCGCGAACAGGAGCCCGACGACCACCAGCACGACGATCGAATCGAACTGGCCCCACACGGCCGTGATGGCGATCGCATAGGGGAAGAACGACCAGAAGGAGAGCACCGCCAAGGCAGCGGGAACCTGTCCGGTCCATCGACCCACTAGGCGGTACAGCAGGTAGGCGGTTCCGATGTCGGCGAGGATCCCGGGCTGCTTGATCAGGAAGTAGAGGACGAACCGGTTGCCCCCTCCCAACACCATCCAGAGACGGTACAGTTCGCCGAGCAATGCGGGCCAGAACGGGAGGTACGCCGCGGGAGGGATGGTCACGGTGAGATAGGCGAAGCTGACGCCCGGGACCGCCGGCCAGAACATCCGGTACGGATCGGTCCCGTGGGCCGCCGCGTACCCCGTTCGGATCCAGGATTCGAAGTCGAATGGCTGGGCGGTCCAGAACGATAACATTTCCCGGAGTAGAAGTCCGGCGAGCAGGATCTTGCCAGCTCGAGAGGTCAGGGCCGCCCAGATACTCGAGGATCCGGACCTAGCCAAATCTGGGCCCCCTCTCCTGAAACGTCCCCCGTCTTATATCGGCCGGTACGAAGGGATTCCGAGCCGGCACCGGTTAGCGCGTCGCGTTACCCTGGGTGCCCCCAAAAAGCGTCTTGGAGTCCCGGTTCGGCTGCCGCTCGTAGGTGAGGAAGACCCACTCCGAGGCGACCCATGCGATCGGCAGACGCGACAGCTGTTCGTCCAACGCCCGGGCACGAGGGCCCCCCCTGCGGCCGACGACCTCGACGAGTCGATCGGAGTCGAACGGCGGGGCTACGACGGAGACCGGGGTCACGGAGCGCCGGCGGAACGCCGGACGGAGCAGTCGGTCCCAGCCCGCGAGGCTGGGAACGTACAGCTCCAGCGGGTATCGACTCCCGCCGACGGGAACGATCTCGCGGACGTGACGGAGCGCCTGGCCGGGGCGGCCCATCAGGGTCTCCCAGGCCATCGGGACGAGCCCGGGTCGGTTGAGCGCGGTGAACACGAGCCGACCGCCCGGGGCCGTGAGCCGCGCCAGGGCGGAGACGGCAGGCCGGATCTCCGGTTCCAGGTTGAAGGCGCCGAAGGCCGAGTAGATTCCCCGGAACGTCCCGTCCGGAATGTCGCGGCAGATGTCGCCGAGATCTCGAAACCGTCCCGCGCGCGCGTCGAGGCGATCGCCCCACCCGGAGGATTCGGCACGTGCCTTCAGGCGTTGGAGCATTTGTTCCGACACGTCGACCGCTACGACTCGGTGACCCTGGTTGAGCAGCGGGAGCGTATGATATCCGGTTCCTGGACCGATCTCGAGGAGCGGATCGAGACCGGCGAGCGCCGTCGTAATCAGGGCCCGGGCCCGCTCCTTGAGGTACCGCTCGATCGCCTTTGAGGCCACCGACGCGTCGTACCCTGGCGCGACGGAGTCGAACTCGGCCCGGAGGACTCGATCGAGGGTGGGAGCCGAGGGCGAGCGGAGGGGGTCGAGCCATAGTCCCCGCGTCACGCGGTCGAAGTACCGATGGTAGGTCTCTTCGCCGTACTTGGTTCGCAGGAGCGCGAGGACCCGGTCCATCTCCTCCGCCGCGTGGACGACGCGGGCGGCGCAACGCGCTTCCCGTCCGCTCTCCCACTTGACCCGAGCTTCACCGGATTTGGCGGCCTGTCGAAACCACGCCGCATCGCCCGTGGCCGGCACGACGTACAGACCGCCCTCGCTCTCGACGAAGAGCAGGGGAACCGACCGAGCGGAACCGACCCTGAGAACGATCGTATCGGGGACTGGGTCTCGAGTCGTACTCTACCCCCCGTGGTACCGTCGAAGCCGAGGACCTTCCGACGGAAAGGGAGCCCGAGGCCCTACAAGCCGTTCGGGTACACCTCTTGGATGAGCGAGAGCACCCGGGGAGTCGAATAGCCGGCCCGGGCGACGATCCGGTCCCGGGTCAGGATCCTCCGTCGACCGATGAACCGCCGGGAGAGGATGAAGAGGTGAGAGTACGTCTTCGTGGTAATCGAGATGATTACGCCCTGGGGCTCGACGAGGACCTTGATCACTCTTCGCTCGGAGATCCACTTCCTTCCCACGAAATGGGGAGGTCTCTCCCGAGAAATATACTTTGAAGGACCGGGAAAACAGCAGGTAGGCCGGCCGCGGTCGTCGATTTCGTCCAGATGTAGATAACTGAAATCCTTCCTACGGAAGGCAATCGATGCCGGATGCCGTGGGGGAAGGCTCGCCGTTCGTCGGTCGCGGCGAAGTGGTGGACACGCTCTCCCGCCAATTCGACGACCTTCGAGCGGGTTCCGGCACGGTCACGCTGGTCGTGGGTGAGACCGGAGTCGGAAAATCGACACTGATCTCCTAGCTCGTTCCTCATATGCGAGCGGCCGCGGTCCGGCTACTGGTGGGCCGGGCACCTCCCATCGACGTGCTTCCTACCTTCTCCCTCTTTCAGTCCGCCATCAACAGCGCCCGGGAGGACCCCCTTCTGCAGTCGGATACCGACCCACGTCCTAGCGGCGGCCCCACCCTGCTGGGATTCATTCCCGGCCTGGACCGGCTCGATTTCCAGACTCCGATCGGTCTCGAGTCGAGGCTCCACGACCTCCTCAATTCGGCTGGAGGCGAGGGCCGGAGCCGGGACGAGTTCCTCACCGACCTGGTCGAACGGTTCCTGGAACTCGTCCGCCTTGGGCCGACGGTCCTCGTGCTTGAGGATCTGCACCACGCGGATCCTTCCTTGCTGGCGGCGATCGAGTTCTTCGTCCAGGAGCTGAGAAACCGTCCCCTCTGGATCCTCCCCACCGCCCGTTCCCCCGACTCCCTGGGATGTGTCCGATACGGCAAAGTTCGGCGGGGTTGTTGGTACGTCCCTGCGGCTCCCTCTAGGCCGTCCCGGCTCATCTAAGCTGACGAGGGGGACAGATGAGCGCCGACATCGCCCTGGTCGTTCGGCGGTCCCTCCAGCGTCGTGTCTTGAGCTGACGTCGTCGTGTTCACCGCGCTCGGGGCCAATCTGAACAGTTGCCTCCTCCACCGACTGCTCCGAGCCCCGGCGCCTCCACCGGTCAAGTCCGGTCCACGGGAGACCATCCATTGGTGATGGACCGATCGGGGATGGCTCTGGGCCGTGAGAGCTTCTCGGAGATCTAACGATGGGAGGAGTTCGGGCTCGAATCAACAGATAGGGAAGCGTCGAGTGGTATGGGTCGTCAATCCGGGAGCCATCGTCCCAGTAACGGCGGGTTGACGGGACCCTCGGACGGGACGACGCCCACCAAGCTGGAGGCCTTCGCAAAGGTGATCTTGACCAATACGGTCGAGGTCGTGACGGTAACGTTCCCTTGGGCGGGGGAAGCGGTCTTTCCCGAGATCGCCGTTACGACGTATGCGTACGTACCCGCCGGCTCGTAGAACGACAGCGAACTGGTGTTGGAAGACTGGAGGGTCCCATTCAAACTGACGCTCCAGACGGTTCCTTTGGAGAGGCCGGTTTCGTTGAAAGTGACCTCCTCGACGGTCTGCGTGGAGGCCGCGAACCGGAAGGTCTGATAGAAGACGGTCGCCCCGACCGCGATCGACCCGCTCGCCGGGTAGGCCTTAAGGCTCGACGGAGGGGAGACCGTGAAGGAAGAGGTTCCGAAGGGATCGGCGAAAACGACCGTATTCCCTGTTACGTTGACCTCAACGCCGGCGAAAGTAACGCCCCATGTTCCGTTTCCGGTTGGGCCCTGAGTTGCGAACACCACGGACCCAACTCCGGCCGATTTGCCCAGAGCGCCCAATCCGAAGACATTCGTCGCGGTCATCGCGAAGTAGCGGACGCCCGGCGCAGGTAGTGCGACGTACGTCTTGGTGGTGCTGCTGGCGAATTGATCGATCTCCTCAAACGACGAGGCATTCTTCGAGGTGCTGGCCCACAACTGGTAGCCGGTCACGCCGTACAGGGCCGAGGTCTTGAGAGACCACTTGATCTCCAGGTTCGGGCCATGTCCGTCCTCGATCGTGATCGAAGGAGCGCTCGGAGGCGTCAACGGAACCTCGGAAAGGCACAGCGACTTGGTGGGCGTGGCGGAACTCCCGGAAATTTTCGTTCCGTAGATCTGCAGCGTGCCAGCCGAAAAGATAGGGGTAATCGCCACGGACCCGGTCAGGTCGACGCTGGTGTACGGCGTGTCCGTGTCCCCGGTCAGCGTCCCGACCGTCGACTGGAGGCCGCGCTGCGCGAGCAGGACCGTCTGACCATCGACCTCTGCCGCAACCGCGAAGCTCACGCCAGGCGTGAGGGTGACCGTCGTCGCCACCGTACCGTTCGAACCATCGAACAGCTGGATCAGATCGGACCGGTTGGACGCGTCGAGGAGGGCGAACACCGCTGACTCACCCACCACCGGCTCAATCGTATCTAGCGTGTATCCCGTCGGCGTCGGGAGCGAGACCACCTGGTCCTTGCTGACGTTGAGGAGCTCGTACCCCCCCGGATAGGTGGTGAGCGAGGCGAGACTGGGCCCATCCGAAAACGATCCGATGGACTCGATACCGGAGACCGTGATGTTCGCGAGAACGGCGCCCGACGAAAGATTGTACTCCACCAGTGACCCGCTCGTGCCGAACGGGCTGTGGGCGTACAGTACGAGCATTGCGTTGGAACTTCCGTTCGTCGAGACGGCGTACGATACCGGGAACCCCCAGGTGCTCCAGTTTTTGGGCGAACTCCAACTCTGCGTGGCCGGCGTGAAGTCCGCGGTGCGCAGGTCGAGCGCGGTCAGCGTGAAGGGATTGGACTCATTCACCTTCGTAAAGGGCGCCGCGGTCCAGAATTCCGCGAGTTCCCCGTTCGAAAGAGCCGCGACAACAGGATGGGTGACGGCGTACCCGCTCGTGGACGGTTGGGACCAGGTGCTGAACGCCCGAGTGCTCGAGTTGTAGACCAGTCCCTCGAGACTGAGCCCTTTGGTGACGGGCCGAGAAACGTTGTCGCGGGCGGAGACGAGGTACGTCGTCCCGTTCCACCCCGCCGCCGCCGACCAAGTAGCCAGCGGATAGAAGTTGTCCATCGCGGTTCCGCTATAGTTGCCCGTCGTCCAAGCCAGCTTCTCGTAGCTTGAGGTGTTGTAGTACCGTGGCAAGATGCTCGAATTGTACGTGCTCGAGGCGGCAAGAACACGCGGGTTGTCAATCCGGGGACCCAGCGATACGGAGCCCACGTTGTAGGACCAGCCTATACACCCTGAGAACAGGCACGCCTGCGCATTTATCGTCCCGCTGATCGTGGCATTCTTTACCGCCGGGGGCGAGGCTGACAGATTCACCGCCGCCGTGATGCTTCCGCCTCCGCCAACGGTCGCTACATCATTGATTCCCGCGGTGAGCTCAATTCCTAGCGAAAGAAGCACCGCGATGGTCTCCAACGTCAGCTTGAATGGAAATGGCGGAAACGTTTCGCTGGACGGTCCCGTCGGGGTCACGTTGAAGTCAAGCCCGATCTGACTCCCCAGAGAGACGTTGGCCCAGAGGCCCACATCCCAGGGGGTACCTGGAATACCCACACTGTAGATGGGAATCCCGATGGAAACCTGCCCCCCGACGGTTACATTCAAAGTGGATTTTTGCCAGACAATCGAATCGGTGGTGGTATTCACCGCGACCTTTCCAGCGAGCACGACGGAGAAGGATACCGTGACGTTCTCGCCGACCAGAACGATGGACGGGGCCTGCCCGGACGCCGACCCTGAGAAGGTCAGAGTACCCGTGGACTGGAAAGTGAACTCAAACGCCACGTTGGGGACCAGCGAGAGGTTTCCATCGACCAACGCTAGGTTGGCCTTGAACTGCAATCCCTGAGCGAGCGAGAACACGGCCGACGCCGTCATCGAGTAGGTGTTGTTCCATTCATGGGTGGGAGTATCGTTAAACGAGAAGTCGTGGGTCAGCGAGGTGAAGGTCTCGAGCCAGCCGGGAAGCGAAACGACGACAAAACTGAGATTCTTCTCCAGGGTGGTCTTGCCGTACACCGCAAAGAAGGAGAGCGTATGGCCCGAGGCAAGATTCCCGACGTTGATCGTCGCGTTGTAGGGAGTAGTTAGGCTTCCCCCCGTGAGGTTGAACTGGGTCTTCCCCCACTCGGCATAAACGCGCGACGGTGTGAGATTTCCGTCGGCAGTGATCAGTCCGATCGTATCTTCAAACGAAAAATTTTGCAGGAAATCGGTGTGGAATTGGGAGTACGGGTAGGCCTGATCGTGACTGGTGAAGACGACTTTCACCGTCACGCTGGCACCATTCACCGTTACCGTCCCGGTAGTGGGGGAGGACGTGTAGCCCCAGACGTGAGGAATCGAGTACGAAAACGAACCGTTTCCGCAGCTGTAGTACGTAATTGAGCTGCCGGCCGCGGCGCTTTGCAACGACCCGTTAAACGATGCCGACCATGTGGAAGGCGACTCTAAACCCGTCTCGGAGAAGGTGACAGAATAAACCGATGCCCCGCAGAGGACACTCACGTTCTCGGTGCTGTAGTCCGCGACGTACACGGAGCCCGTGACCGGATCCAACGTCATTCCCTCGGGTCCCCCGGATACGCTGAAGGTCGCCATGGGCTGGTAATTGACGGCGTTCACGACGGTCACCGTGTTCGAAGCATAGTTGGAAACGTAGATCCTCTGGCGAATCGGATCGTAGAGGGCCACGCCCGCGCCCTCGCCGACCGGCACGGTGTGCACCACGCGCTGGGAGGTCACGTTGAACGCGAGCAGGTCATACTGCTCGGAACTGGAGTTATAGACCGGAACTTCGAACAACCTGTCGCGAGTGTTGAACGCCCCCGTTCCCGGGGAATCGTCCGCGGGAAGGTCCAGGAATCCGATGTGAGAGTCCGTCGATGGGTCGATGATGGATAGGTCGGAGTCGCTCTCGTTGAGCTCGTAGATATCACCGGTCCATGGATTGGCGACCAGACTGAAGGGGTCGAGCGCCGCGCACTGGCCCGGATCGGCTTCGTACGAAATGTAAGCCGTTCCATTCGCCCAACCCAGCTGGCAGGTCTCCCCGGAAGGAAGTTCTTGACTCGAAAAGTCGTAGTAGATCTGTTCGTTAACCGGATCGTACCCGATTCGCGACGAACCTGCGGATGTCATTCCGATCGGCGGCGCGAGCGGCGGCATAACTGGGAATCCGACCACTGTTTGGTTCGGTTCGATGGCCCACACACTGGGCTGGTACCACTCTTCGGCCGGGTCGGAACCCATGCTCGGTCCGGACTGGAGCGAAGAGGCTCCTCCGGTAATGTATAGGAACTGGTTCGCGGAGTCGTAGGCCGCCCCCATTGAATTGATCGGCTCCGGAGCCGGCGAAGCTTCCGGCAGGACAATGCTCCCGACCCACTTGTTCAGAGTCGGATTGATCACCGAGACCGAGTCCGGGCCCGGCACATAGACATTCCCGAGCGCGGGGTCGTACTGGAGTTGCCCCCAGCTTCCCTCCGTAAGGTGAATGTTCGCCAACGTCGGCCAGACTGGCAACGTCTGAACGGTACTACTCGAAGATGTCCCAGCAATGGGCCGGTTGGTTTTCGACGTCGACGGGGCAGGCGTCCCGGCGGGTGATGCAGCCCCGACGGTTTCGATCGAAGTCGAGAGGCTGGAGACGACCACGACGACCGCCACGCTGACGGCGACGAAGACGAGCAGTCTCCTGAAGTTCCAGAAACGCGTCCCATTCATTTCGGTGTCCCTGACCCGAATCCCTTGGTGTTTCGCCACGACACCGACGACGGGTCCTGTTCATCGCTTCCTATTATTTACAAATTGGGTCGCCCAGTGCTACCGGACGGGCAACTACGTCAGGAACGGCGCTTCCAGACTCACGCGACCTCATGGGCTGAGGGGCCGATATTCTCCGGGCCCTGCACCACGTAGATAACCGTAGCTTACGGTATCTTCGTGCGAGCGATGTCGGACGAGGACGAATCCGGCTCGTCAGTTGTGGGCCGGAGCGACGTACTCGATGCCCTTTACCGCCAATTCGATGACCTGCGTACAGGCTCCGGCGCCGTGACGTTGGTGGTGGGGGACACCGGGGTCGGAAAGTCGACCCTCATCTCCCAGCTCGTGCGGCACATGCGCTCGGCCTCGGTCCGCGTGATGGTCGGGCGGGCGCCGGCTATGGACGACCCTCCGCCGTTCTCGCTTCTCCAGTCGGCGATCGACAGTGCGCAGGACGACCCTCTGCTACGGTCGGACGCCGATCCACTCCTCGGCGGCAATCCGACGCTGCTCGGATTCATCCCTGGCCTCGATCGATTGGATTATCAGACCCCGATCGGAATCGAGGCGAGGTTGCTCGACCTCCTGGGTTCCACCGCGGGGAATGAGGCGAGAAGCCGGGACGAGTTCCTCACCGAGATCGCCGACCGGTTCCTCGAGCTGATCCGACATGGACCCACCGTCCTCGTGCTCGAGGATCTCCATCACGCTGACCCTTCATCCTTAGCGGCGATCGGGTTCTTCGCCCAGGAACTCGGAAATCGCCCCCTCTGGATTCTGGCGACCGCCCGTACGCCCGCATCGCTTCATTCGGCGGGGCGGAACCGGCTCGAGACCTTCGAGAAAACCACCCGGGCGGGACGGGTGGTCGTCCGCCCCTTGACCTCGGACGAGGCCGCGGAATACTTGAAAAGGATTCACCCCGCGCCGGACCTTTCTCCCGAAGAAATCGAACGGCGGTTCTCCGAGGCCGGCGGCAACCCGTACCTCTTGCAGCAACTCGACCAGCGGGAGGTCGGGGGCCCCGACGAGGAACGCGCCGAAGAATCCAAGACGCGCGTCGACGAACCGGGCCGGCAGATCCTCGAGATCGCTTCCGTGATTGGACCGGAGTTCCGTTTCTCTCAACTTTTTACGGTGAGCGACATGGAGGAGGAGCACCTCGCCGAAGCGCTCGACCGACTGGTTGGTCAGGGCCTGGTTCTCGGATTACCGGGAGAGGTTTACAAGTTCTTAGAGGAACGGCAACGCGAACAGTTCTACAACCTCCTCGCCGAGCCCCGTCGCCGGGCGTTGCACCGACAGATCGGAGAGGCGCTCGAATCCGAGGGAAGCGCCAATGCCACCCAGGTCTACGCGCTCGCCCACCACTTTTACCTTGGGCGAGTGGCGGCTAAGTCCGTCCGGTACAATCGGCTCGCCGCGGAGTTCGCCGAGCGTGCGCTGGCACCCGAGACCGCGTGGGAACACTACATGCGCGCGATCGAGAGCCAGCGGCAGCTTCGGCCGGAGGATCTGGAGGGCGAGGCCGAGCTCGTCCTTGCGCTATCTCGAGTCATGGAAGGTCTCGGGGTGCTCCGCGAATCCGAGGACGTCCTCCGGGATTTCCTGGACCGCACAGAAGGCGACACCCGGCTCTCGGCTGGCCGACGGGCCACGCTCGAGGTCTTCCTCTGTGAAGTGCTGGCCTCCCAGGGGAACCTCGCGGCGACTGCGGAGCTCGCACAGCGAATCCTATCGACTCCCGATATCGACAGCGAGCCGTTGATCCAGGTTGGGGCCCTCCACCACCTCGGCTTGATCCGCTATTACGAGGCGAGGTACCGCGAGGCGCTGGACCACCATAACCGGGAAATCGAGCTCGCGCGCCGGGTCGGGAACGCCCCGATCGTTGCCCGGGCGCGGATCTGGCGGGCCTCCGATCTCCAGATGATCGGCCAGGTAGCTGAGGCGATCGCCGAAGCCCGAGCGGTGACGGTCGAGCGGGATCGCTTCGGCTCGGTGAAGGAGTCGGCGATGGCCCACATCGATCTCGCGGATGTTCTGTCGGACGCCCGCTCGCCCCCAGCTGATCGCGCGGACGCCATCGGAGAGTACTCCACCGCGATCGGTTACGCGGAGCAGGCGAAGGACCCGCGAAGGATTGGCTGGGCGCTCTACAAAACCGTCGAACTGCTGTGTGATGAAGGGCGGTTCGTAGAAGCCGCCGAAAAGGCCCAACGCGCCTGCCAGATCCTCCAGCAGGTCGGTGACCGGGTAGGCCTCGGGAACGCGATGAAGGCCCGCGGGAGGGTCGCGATGGGTCAGGGAGACCTCGAGCGGGCAGACTCGGACCTCTCCACTGCCCGGCAGCTCCTTGAGGGGACCAACAACTCCCTCGAGGAGGCCGATTCGATCCTCCGGCTCGCGCAGCTCGCTCGCGCGAAGGCGGACTGGGATCGCCTCCGTGCCTATGTGGCCGAGCTCCAGGAACGCAATCTTGCCAGGGTCCGACCCGACCTCGGTAGGGTCCTCGAACAACTCCAGGGAGAGCTCGCGACTCGCGAATCGGGATCGCCCACCGACCCCCCGTAGGTCCCTCACGCGGCCGCCGTCGTTACCGGTCGGCACCGCCCGGGTGGGGGAAGAGATGTCCGATGTCGTTGCAGAAGCACAATCGCGACAGCGCCGGCTTCAGCCGCGGCCAATCTCACTAACAGAGCCGAGTGCCCTTCCGCCCCGAGCACCCTGCGAGGTCTACAGGCTCTAATCGATCCGTGGCGGCCCCTGGTCGTGAACCCGTGGCATGAGCGCCGCCATAAGAGCCCGGAGGCGGACCGGCCTCCAGCTTTGGAAGGGCCGCCGGAAGAGGCGGAGACACATCCGGTCGAATCTGTACCTGCGCGTCCGAAGCCGGGCTTCCCGTGGGGCGGTTCGTATAAATAGTCCCGGGTCCGACAGGGCTCGGGAAGCGCCGCTGACATCCGTCCGACAAACGGGGCGCCGGCGGGGCAGCGCAGAGGAAAAAGGATCCGAGTGAGGGGAGTCGCTCGATGTTTCTAAAGCGGGTCAAGCTTCGGAACTTCAAGTCGTTCAGCGGTGCCACGGAGATCCCGTTCCAGCCCGGCTTCACGGGCGTCGCTGGACCGAACGGGATGGGCAAGTCGAACATCTCGGACGCGATCCTCTTCGTCCTCGGCCCGACGAGCTCGAAAGCGTTGCGTGCCGAGCGGCTCACGCATCTCTTCTTCAACGGCGGCGCCTCGAAGAAGCCCGCGACCGAGTGCGAGGTCTCCCTCGTCTTCGACAACACCGACAAGATCCTGCCGTCCGATGCCGAGGAGGTCGAGATCACCCGGTACGTCAAGCTCGCCCCGAGCGACCCGGACGGCTACTATTCCTACTTCTACGTCAACGGGAAGCGCACGACCCAGACGGAGATCGACGCCCTTCTCGCGCACGCCCGGCTCTCCGGGGACGGGTACAACCTCGTGCAGCAAGGCGACGTCAACAAGATCGTGACGATGGGTCCGGTTCCCCGCCGGGGGCTCGTCGAGCGGTTGGCGGGCATCAGCCAGTATGACGAGGAGCTCGAGCGGGCCGCCGTCAAACGGACCGATCTCGAGCAGAACCTCGATCGGATCCAGACCCTCCTCACCGACATCAAGACCCGGCTCGCCTCGCTCGAAGGGCAGCGGCTCCAGGCGATCCAGTACAAGCAGCTCCAGGACGACAAGCGCCGGACGGAGGCGCGGCTCGCGCGCGCGGGCCACCGCCTCGCCGAGCAGGAGCTCACTTCCTGCACCAAGCAGGTCGCGAAAGTCCGCGAGGAAATCTCCCGCCTCGACGGCGAGCGGACCGAGCTCGCTGCCCGGCAGGAGGACCTCTCCCGATCGATCGACGAATTGGAGCGGAAGATTGCGGAGGCCGGCGGGACCGCCGCGGTGAAGTTCAAACAGGAGCTCGACGAGAAGAAGATGGCGTTTGCCCGGCTCGATCAGAGCCTCGGGCACCTCAAGGAAACTCTCGCAACCCTTGAACAACAGGCCAGCGAACTTTCGAAATCCGTCGAGGCGGACGAGGGCCAGCAGAAGACCCTCACGACCCAGGAGAGTGAGCTTGCGGAAAAGCTCGCGAAGCTCGCGGCCGATGCCGATTCCCAATCGAAGGAGATCCAGGCCGTCACGGGTTCCCCGGGAAAGTCGCAGGAGAAGCTCGCCGCGGCCCGGAAACACCAGCTCGAGCTCGAGCGCCAGCGCGAGATGAAGCAGAAGGCCTGGCAGGCCGCCGTCCAATCGAGAGAGACCGCCGCAGCCTCGGTCCAGGCGGCCGAACGATCGGAGGCCCAGGCCGAGGACGATCTGCGCGAGCGGGAGGTCGAGGTCAAGGACCTCGAGCTCCGAGCAAAGGAGGCCGGCCCGAAGAAGAACGGCGGACCGGCGACGGGTGACCTCCAGAAGGAGCTCTTCTCCCTCAAGCAGAAGGAGCAGAGCCTTACCGCCGAGGCCGACCGCCTGAGCCAGGAGGTCCTCGAACTGAACCGTCGCTATCTTGCCCTCGACGCGCGGCTCAAGGCCCGGACCGAGTCCGGCTCGAAGCCGAACGCGCTCGCGGCCGTGGATTTCCTCCTCTCCCAGCGCAACCTCGGCAAGATCGCCGGAATCCGCGGGACGGTCGAGGAGCTCGCCGAATTCGACCCGAAGCACAAGGTCGCGCTACAGGTCGCAGGAGGGAGCCGGTTCCAGGCCCTCGTGGTCGAGACCGACCAGGTCGCGGAGGAGTGCATCCGCCTCCTTCGCGAGGAAAAGCGCGGCCGCGCGACCTTCCTTCCTCTCAACAAGATGTTGCCTGGCCGACCCCACGGTAAATCGCTCGTGGTCGCGAAGGCCCCCGGCGCCGCCGGCTTCGCCCTCGACCTCGTGAAGTTCGACGAGGCGATGCGACCGGCGTTCTGGTACGTCTTCGGGGAGACCGTTGTCATGGACGATCTCTCCCACGCGCGGGCGCAGATGGGCGGCGTTCGACTCGTGACGCTCGCGGGCGACCTCATCGAGGCGACCGGTGCGATCTCGGGCGGGTACGTCGACCCGACGAACAGCGGCCGGGGCTCGGACAGTGCCGTCGAACTGAAGCGGCTGGGGGACGAGCTCCGGGCGAAGAGCTCCGCGGAGACGGCCGCCCGTACCGAGCTCGCAAAGGTGACGGAGCGCCTGCGCGCCGCAGCGGAGGAGCTCTCGAAGCGGTCGATCGAAGACCAGGCACACGCGACGACCCGCGAGGCGCTCTCGAAGGACCTCACCGCCGCACGCGAGCGGCTGCGCGCGGCTCGCGAACGGCTCGACTCAGTCCTTTCGGAGAAGAAGAAGGGTGCCTCCGATCTTGCCGACGCCGAAGAAGCGGTGAAGCGACTCTCGGGCGAGCTCGCCAGTCTCAAATCGGATATCCAGAAGGCTCAGGAGCAGTACCTCGAGCAGCTCCCGCAGAGCCTCTCTCAGAAGCTCCGGACTCTCCAAGAAGCCTCGCAAGCGACCCAGGAAGAGCGCGTCCGCGTGAACGGCGAGCTCGAGAGTGTGCGGGCCTCGTTGCAAGCGCTCACCGCGGGCCTTGACGCTCGTTGTAAGGAACTCGAGAAGGGGCGCAAGGACGTCTCGGCGAAGAAGAAGGAGATCGCCCAGGCCGAGAAGTCGGTCCGCGACTCCCGCGCCGCCCTCGACGCGCTCAAGGCGGTCGAGGCGAAGCAAGGAGAGGCGGCGAAGGGGCTCGCCGAAGAGCGCAAGAAGCTTGAGGACGAACGGCTCGAGGTCGGGCGAAAGCTCGGTGAGGCTGCGGCCAACCTCGAGACCCGCCGCGCGATGCTTACGCAGGAGGAGACCCGCCTCGCCCAGGCTCAGCAACACCTCCACGAGCTCGAGGAGGCGCTCCGCCAGTTCCCGGAGCCCGAGCCCAACGAGAAGCCGGTCTCCGTCGAGGAGCTCAAAAAACGCATTTCCGCGCTCGATCAGCAGCTCCAGGCGATGGGCGACGTCAACCAGCGCGCGGTCGAGGAGTACGACGCCGAAAAGGCAAGGCTCGATGAGTTCGACGCGGAGGTCGCCCGATTGACGACCGAGAAGTCGGAACTGCTCACACTCGTCGCCGCGATCGAGTCGAAGAAGCGGGAGAAGATCACCGAGGTCGTCACCCAGGTCAACACCCACTTCAAGCAGATTTACGGTGAGCTTTCGGGCGGCGGCGAAGGCGAAATCGCTCTCGAGAACCCCGACGATCCCCTCGCGGGCGGGCTGCTCATCAAGGCCCGGCCGGTGGGGAAGACCGTCGGTCGGCTCGAACAGCTCTCGGGAGGCGAGAAATCGCTCGCGAGCCTCGCGTTCATCTTCTCGATGCAGCGCTACGACCCGAGCCCGCTCTACGTGTTCGACGAGGTCGACATGTCGCTCGACGGGCTCAACGCCGAGTTTGTCGGCCGGATGCTCCGGCGCAACGCCGAGCGCGCGCAGTTCATCGTCATCTCGTTGCGCAAAGTGACGCTCAAGTTCGCCCACCACCTCTATGGCGTGACGATGCGCGGGGACGGCTGCTCGCGCGTTGTCGGGATCCACCTCGACGACATCCACGACGTCGAGAGCCGGGAGAACGCCCGGGCCCCCGAAGGGCCCACGCCGGTGGAGGCGCAGTGACGATCTCCGAAACCGAGGCGGCGGACCTGGCCGCCCCGAACGCCGTCCCGAGGGATGCGGCGGAGAAGGTGCTGAACTACCTCGTGTTCCACCGATCGCTTCTCGGCGAGTCCGAGGACTCCGGTAAGCTCCTCGAGCGGTACCTCGCACTCGTCGAGAACCTGAAGGAAGGGGTCCACATCGTCATCCCGGACCCGTTCCAGAAGGCGATGGCGCTCCTCTTCGAACTCGTGATGGAGGAGGAGTTCGACCCGTGGGAGATCGACCTCGTGAAGTTCACCCAGTCGTACCTCGATCGCGTTCAGAAGGAGGGGGCGGTCAACTTCGCGATCGCGGGACGACTGCTCTACATGGCGTGGAGCATCCTCTACCTGCAATCCGAGGCCCTCCTACGCCTTCGAGCTCAGCCCGACCCGGCGGCCGGCGGCGAGATCGCGCCCATCGAAGGATTCGACGACGGCTACCTGCCGCTCCTCGAGACCCCGGAGGCGGTCGACGTCACCTCGACGGTTCTCAACTCGGCGGACGCCCCGCCCCTCCTCGAGATGGTCCGGCACCCCGAGACCCGGCCGGTCTCGTTGCTCGAGCTCGTCCGCGCGTTTGGCGAGGCGGAGGCGGACGCCCGGCGCTCGATGCGGATTCAGGAGCTGCGCGAGCGTCTGCGCGAGGAGCAGCGCGCCCCGCCCGAGGTTCTCGTTCACGGGGATCTCCCCGAGCGCGACCTTGCCGACACCTGGGCCGCGGCGCTTCGCCATCCGCTCGGCGAGCCGTTCCCGCTCCTCGACCTCTGGAGCCCCCTCGAGGGACGCGACCGCCTGGTCGCGGTCTTCCTCTCGCTCCTCTTCCTCGCGCGCGAGCGCTCGATCGAGCTTCGCCAGGAGGTCCTCATGAAGTCCCCCGTGCTGGTCGTCCGGACCGTGGAGGAGCGCCGGCCGATCGTGGAGAACTAGCGATGCCGTCCCGGATCGATGACCTGGTCTTCCAGGTCGAAGCGGTGCTGTTTGCGAGCGGAAAGCCCCTCAGCGTCAAGGAGCTCACGACGGCCCTCGGGCGCGACGACTACCGGCCCGTCCAGCGGGCCGTCCGGACCCTCGAGCAGACCTACGCCCACCGCCAGTCGGCCCTCGAGGTCCGACGGGTCGGGGACCGGTACGCCCTCCAACTCACCGAGAAATACGTCCCGACGGTGCAATCGGTCACCCCGGTCGAGATGGCACCGCGGACCCTCAAGGCGCTCACCCTCATCGCCTACCACCAGCCGGTCCTTCAGAGCCACCTCGTGCGGATGATCGGGGACGTCGCCTACGAGGAGGTCCAGCATTTGCGGGGCCTCGGCCTCGTCCACACCGAGCCGAAGGGCTCGACGCTCGAGCTTTCGACCACGCGACGGTTCGCCGAGTACTTCGGGATCGCCTCGACCCAGCCCGAGGAGATCCGCCGTTTCCTCGAGCAGAAGCTCGGGGTCCCCCCACGGCCTCCGGAAGCCCCGGCCGCTCCACCGGCGATCACCCCGACCGAAGCTCCTTCGCCGGCAGAGGGATCGGCACCGCAACCCCCGCTCGAGGCACCGGAGGGACCGGCGGCCGATTCGCCCGAGGAGCCCACCCCATCTGTCGGGCCCTCCAACCCCTCGGGGGCAATCGACGGCGAGCCTGCCGAAGAATAGCCGGCCGACCGGAAATCCGTCCCGCCCACTAGTACGCACCGCACTGCGGGCATCGGACCGGTTCGGCCGGCCGCACCGCTCCGCAATACGGGCAGAGGAACGTCGCGCCCGGGTAGGTCCCTCCCTGCGTCCGCGCGCTGTACGACGGCGGACTCCCTCCCTGGACGCCGAACGGAATCGAAGGCCCGGTAGCGGACGGCCGCTTGGGGCGGGTGGCTACGAAGACGAGGACGATCGCGGCGACGACCCCCACACCGAAGATGAGGTAGATCGCGTCGTACGGGATCGGCTTCGTCGGAGGGGGCGGGGGCAGGCCCGGGGTGGGGCCGTCATAGTGGTAGTCGTAGACCGTTGGGTTCTGGGTGGCGGCGAGCAGCAGGGTCGCGTTGACGATCCCCCACCCAGTGAGGGCATCCCAACCCGTCGAGGCGGTGAACACGTAGTTCGCCCCGCTCGTCACCGAACTGAACGGATCGCTCGATGAGGGGTACGCCGCGTAGTAGCTCGAGATGTTGTAGATCTCCGGGTCGAAGAAACCGAGCGGGGCCCAGCCCCCCGCGGAGAGGTTGCTTTCGACGCCAATCACGTCAGCGAGAAGCCCGGCGAAGACCGGTGCGGCGACGCTCGTCCCTTCGAGGACCGTGAAGTAGACCGCCTCGGTCGAGTTCGCCCACACCGTGGCGATCGTGTTGTTGGCCGGCATCGCGAGGTCCGGCTCCGCACGCCCGATCGTCGAAGCCCCTTCGGTTTTGGTCACGTTCACGATCGTCGGCTGGGCGGCGGAATGTAGCTGCCAGTATGGCTCTGAGAAGACCGTGCTGACCCCGCCTTCGGTGCCCGTGACCCCACTGAGGGTGTCGTACCACGCCGTCACGCTGGTGAGGCCGGTGAGGTTGTAATCGAAGGTGAGGTTGAGCGAGCCGTTTCCGTCGTAAATCGCCGTCGGAACGCCTCCGATGGTGACCGATACGCCTCCGACCGCGATCGCTCCGCTCGTATTCGTATCGGCTGTTCCGGGCCAAGTTGGCCATTGACCGTCGTCGCGGTCCGTGAGGCTGTTCGGCGCGTTCCCCTGATCCCCGCTCGCAATCACGATTGTGACGCCCATCGCCGCCGCCGCGGCCGACTCGAAGTTCCAGGCCGAGTCATTGAGGTCCGGGAGGCCAAACGAGCCCGAGACCACCCCGAGATGCGCGGGTGAGTAGTTATGGGCCAGGGCCACGGCTAGGGTCTCGGCAAAGTCGTCGGCGAGCGCAGAAGCAGATGTTGCATCCGCGACGAGGCTGCCGGGGAAGTAGAAGTTGACCACCGGGGCACCGGGAGCGAGGCTACCGGCCATCTCGAGGTCGAGCGAGTTCTCATACTCATCGAGGGTGGAGTCGTTGACCGATCCGAAACTCGCGGGTGGCGGGGGAGTCACGCCGTCGACCGTGACGGGCACCCCCGAGATGTTCGGGAGGGGCCACGCCGTGGAAAGGGTCCCGTTGAAGTACGCATTGACGACGGTCGGATCGTACGCGGGAAGGTTCAGGCTCTCGGAGGAGTTGAAGCCGCCGGCCAGCAGGGTGGCAATGGCGACTCTCGTAGGAAATGTCGCGCCGGCGACGCTGTGCTCGCCCGGGAAGAGCCGGGTCGCTCCGAACTCCTGCGTGAAGTCCGAGCCGAGGAACCATTCGGATGCCGGGGGACCGGTGTAGTTGACGAACTCGTCCGCGCGGGTCGAGGATCGGATCGGGTGCAAACTAGAGGCCGCCAGGGTCGAAACAAGGCGCGGCTTCTGGTCGTTCGAGAGACCGCTGATGCTCGTCACGGAACCGACGAGGGAGACCGGGAGCGATACCGCCCCCACCGCCGTGAAAAGCGGGGTGCCACTCGCGGTTCCGTACTGTACCAGCGAAACTCCGAACAGCTGATGGATCTCCTGCACGGAGAGGACCACCGAAATCGCGGACCGATCCGGGAAGACGGTGATCGGCTGGGCGCCCGTCGCCCGCAGCACCGCGACCGTTCGGTTCACCGTTCCCTCGGCCGGGGCGTAGCGTGCGACGAATTCCGAGTACGTCAGGAAGTGGCGATAATCGGGGGAGGCGGGATTCTCGATCGAAACGAGGAAGGCCGAAAGTCCGCGAGGATCCGAAGGGGTCAGCGATAGGGTGACCGGGATCCGGAAGGAACCTGGCAGCGCCGAGACATGGGCTCCCTTTGGCAGTGGGGTCGCGTCCGTCGTGATGTCAGGAGGTCCCGTCGGCCCCGTGGAGTGGTCGAGGGCCGGCGGAGATGCATGGGTTCCCACGGCTTCTACTCCTACCGCAGTTCCGCCCGCGAGCATCAACGCGGCCAGGACCAGGGCGGATACCCTGCCCGTCCTCCGGCGGAAGATCACGACTGTTCGACAGAGTCACTCCTAATGAGGTCATGGGGGCCGGCCAATTCGCCCCAAGCCTAAAGTCGGGCGGGGTCTCGGGGGCCGGGATGGGCTCGTCGGCGACCTCGGGGGAGGCGAAGTGCGTCTTCTGCGACATCGTCGCCCGTCGCTCCCCCGCCTGGATCGTGAACGAGGACGAAAGCACGATGGCGTTCCTCGACATCTTCCCATTCACGCGCGGCCACCTCCTTGTGATCCCGAAGCGGCACGGCGCCCGGCTGACCGATATCCCCTTCGACGACCAGATGGCCCTCATCCGCTCCCTGGACGAGATCTGCCGGCGGGTCGAGCGGCGGTTGACCCCGCACTACAACATCTCGCTCAATACCGGCGCGAACGCCGGGCAGATCGTCATGCATGTCCATTTCCACGTCATTCCCCGGTACGGTGTAGGAAACCCGTTCCGGGCCACCTCGCGTGCGCCCCTTACCGACCCCGACGCCCGCGCCGTCGTGGCGGAACTCGCGGCGCCCTGAGATCCTATGGTGGAGAACCTACCTCGACGGCCGGCAGTGGCGGGGGCGTTTTACGCGGGGACCGGAAAGGATCTCGCGCAACAGATCGAGTCTTGCTTCCTCGACCCTCGGGGACCCGGCGAGCTCCCCGCGCGGCAGCGGAGCGCACGCCGAGCGCTCGACGCTGCCGTAGTCCCTCACGCTGGATACATGTATTCCGGCCCCATCGCGGCCCACGTCTACGCCCGTATCGCCGCGGAGAAGCCTCCGGCCACGGTCCTCATTCTCGGGGTGGACCACACCGGAGCGAGTCGAGGCGCCTCGCTTTCTGACCGTCCCTGGCTCACCCCGCTCGGGCCGATTGAGGTCGACCACGATCTCGTCCGCGCGCTCACGGCGGGCCCGGTAGAAGTCGATGAGGTGGCCCACGCTCAGGAGCATTCGATCGAGGTCCAGCTGCCGTTCCTCGAGTACGTGCTCCCCAAGCCGAGGTTTGTGCCGCTCGAGGTCGGGTTCGGCCCGTATGCGTTCCTCGAGGAGGTCGCCGGGATTGTGCGGGAGGGCGTGGAGGGGCGTGACGTTCTAATGCTCGCCTCGTCGGACCTGTCGCATTACGTCCCGGTCGCGACCGCGGACCGTCTCGACCATCTCGCGATCGACCAGATTCTCGCGCGGGATCCTCGCGGGCTCTACGACACGGTCGTTCGCAAGCGAATCTCGATGTGCGGGATCGCCCCCACGACCGTGCTCCTCGCGGCGACGCAGACCCGCCCGCTCACGAGCCGCCTCCTCCGCTGGGGTCATTCCGGCGAGGCGGAGCCGATGCACGAGGTCGTGGGGTACGGCGCGATCGCCCTCGAGCGCGAGAGCGGCGGTGGGCCCGCCGTCGGTTAAATACCGAGGGCGGCCTGGCGCGCCCGGCCGACATGATCCTCTCGGACACGAAGATCCGCGCCGCGATGCGCGAGGGGAAGATCGTGATCCGACCGTTCCGGTCCGGGTGCCTCGGGACCAACTCCTACGACGTGCACCTTGGACCGTACCTCGCCGTGTACCGCGATGCAGCACTGGACGCGCGCCGGCCGAATCCTGTCCACGAAGTGCGGATCCCACCCGAGGGGTACGTTCTCGTCCCAGGCCAGCTCTACCTCGGCGTGACGGAGGAGTACACCGAGACACACGGGTACGTCCCCTTCCTGGAGGGCAAGTCCAGCGTGGGCCGCCTCGGGATCGACATCCACTCGACCGCGGGGAAAGGCGACGAGGGGTTCTGCAACTACTGGACACTCGAGATGAGCGTGAAGCTCCCCGTTCGGATCTACGCCGGCATGCCCGTGGGCCAGCTGATTTATTTCGAGATCTCGGGTCCCGTGACGCGAAGTTACTCGGCGAAGAAAAGCGCGAAGTACCGAACGGTCTCGGCGCATCCGACTCCCTCGCGCATGCACCTCAACTTTTCCCGACGGTCGGTTCGTCCCCGTCCCCGCGCCCGACGCTGAGCCGGATCCGGCCGATTCGATCGGCCAGAACCGATGACCCGAAGAGCGATTCTTAGGCCTTCGCCGCGGACCGCGTGACGGTGGAGTGCTGGAACAAGTAGAAAGCGGGGCGCCCCGGCCTCGCGCGCTCTCGTCGGCCGAGGGGATCGACGGCTTCGGCCTCGGATTCGAGGACGACCGACATCGAGCGGAAGCCGCAGCGTCGGGCCAGGTACCCCTCCGCCGCACGCAAGGTTCCCATCTCGTCGACCGCCGGCCCGGGAGCCGGCTCGGACCGGAGGAGAGGGGCGACCCGCTGGACATACTTGGCGACCTCCGCGCGGTGCGCGGCGACCTCGGGATGGCCGGCCGAACGATCTAGGACCTCCCGGATAGACGGGGACTCCCCCCGGTCGAGCGCCTCGCGCATCCACTGTTCCACCGGGACCTTCCAAGGGTCGGCCACGTAAAACACGGCCTCCTCGGGAACGGAGCCCCCGCGTTCGACAATCGGCCGGAGAACGGCCCGCAGGTCATCCTCCACGCGATCGATGTAGGCCTCCCGGGTTTCCGCTATCTCGGATCGTGGGAACTCCTCCGGATCCGGGAACGGACGGACCGCCACCAGCTCTCCCGCCCCCGCCTGGCCGAGATCTTCCGCCAGGTGGGGAGTGATCGGCGAGATTAGCCGGATCCAAGCCTGTCGCACCTTTTCGGTCGCCCGGCTCGCAACGCCGCCTCGGAGGAAGTAGCGCCGGAGGATCCCCGGTAGGGAAACGTACGTCAGCTCGGCGGCACGTCTCAGGTCCGTCGCGTCGTAGGCGGCTCGGACCTCCTTCAGGAGCCGGTGGGTCGCATCGAGCAGCCATGCATCGAGTTCGGGAGGACCCTCCGAGTCTCCCGCGTTTTCCCGGACGAGACGCTCGACGTCCTCGAGGCGACGCGCCGCGTCGTCGACAAGGTCCGAGTCCCACTCGACGTCGAGGGCCGGGGAGGCGGAGATCACATAGTAGAGCCGAAGGGCGTCGGCGCCCCACCGCTCGAGGGCCCCCTCGATCGGGGGAATTCCCCTACCCTTCTTCGAAATCTCCTTCTTCGAGAGCTTCCCGCCGCTCGGTCCGGTGATCCAGCCGTTGACGTAGATCCCGCGGGGCTGGAGCTCCGGTGGGAGGAGCTGCGCGTGTGTGTACAGAAAGGCCGGAAAGTGAACACGCTTGTGCTCTTTCCCCCCCATGTTGAGGTCCAAGGGGTACCAGTAGAGGAACTCGGCCCGGACCTCATCGAGCAGGGATCGGTCGACGGAAGGTTCGCCGGGCCCGGATCCACGGAACACGTAATCGAAGAACGCGTTCGTGAGTTGTGGCATTTTTAGTCGGCCTGCCGAAACGAAGCGACGCACCAGGTAGTACGCCATGTAGAACGTCGAGTCCGCGATCGGCTCGATTATCCACTCCGGGTCGTACGGGAACGGCGTCCCCAGCCAGCGTCCCTTCCGGGCGCACGGGCGGTCCCCGAACCATTCGAGGATCCCGGGCAACTCCCGCCCGAAGTCGGGAGGCCAGCAGGTGAGACTTCGGCTCGCGGCAATGGCGAGCTCCTTCCAGGAGGGGTCTGCGTAATGGAGGAACCACTGGTTTGGCATCCGCCGTATGACGACCTCGTGACCGTTGCGGCAGATCACCGGCTCGCTGAACTCCTGGAGCTCGAAGCTGTGCCCCTGCTCGAGGAGGACCCGGTCGACCCGCTCCCGGGCCTCGCGCACGAGGACCCCCGAGAGTTGGGGGATTGTCATTCGGCCCCGAACGTACTCGAGCCGGTACAGGCGTTCGGTCGCCACTGCGAGGGACTCGGCGTCCGCGAGCGACTTCACGCCCACGCTTTGGAGTGCCCGCTGGGCGGGGGTTCCGTCCCCGGTGAGCAATGCCCTCTCGGAGGTGCTGAGCGTGGAGTCCGCCGGGATTTCGAGAAGGATCGGTGGGGGCCCCAGCTGCGAGCGGGTCTCCAGGTCGAGCTCGGCGAGCGCGGCCGCATCGGCCGGGGCGTGCGCCGGGACGCTCATCACGACTCCGGTTCCTACCTTCTCGTCGACGAGATCGCTCGAAAGGATCGGCACCCGGACCTCCCGGAACGGCACGATCACGCTGTGGCTGACGAGCTCGCTAGTGGCGACCTCATGGCCGATCCGGCCCCCGTGCTGCTCGACCAGGCGCTGGGCTCCAGGGCGGGCGACCAAGTAGGCGTCGGAACCATGGTGCCAGACAACGAGCTTTCCGCCCGGCTTGACCCAAAGATTGGTGACCCCGTAGACGGTCTCGGGTCGCAGCGTGGCCGTGAGCAAGAACCGGCCGTCGTCGAGACGGAACGGGACGGTGGTGTAATGCACGACCTCCGCCGTTCCGCCGGCCGAGAGGTCGGTTTCGGACGGATCGACCGCGACCGGCCCGCAGACCGGACAGACCGAAGCGAAGTAGGAACCCTGGACCAGGGCACCCGCATCGTGGAGCGCGCGGAACTGCCAGCGAATGAACGCCTGGTAATCCGGATCAACGGTCGTCAGATAGGTCGTCTCGTCTACGAGCACGCCGATAGACCGCAGGACCTGCCGGTACGTCCCTCCTAGGAATCGGGCGGCTTGTTCCGGATCCTCCAGGCGCTCCCGTTCCTCCGGGGCCACGTGATGGTCATCGAGCTGCTCGAGCACAGTGGGATCGCGATCCTTCACCTTCTGCGCCCAACTGACCGCGGGGAGGCCGGAGGCGTGGATACCGAACGGAAAGAGCACCTCTTCGCCCCGCATCCGGTGGTATCGGTGGAGCGCATCCGCGTACGCGAACGAGCGGAGGTGGCCGACGTGGAGGAAGCCGCTGGTGCCGGGGTAGGCGATCAGGGCGTAGAACTTCTGTTTGCCCGGAACGCGACGGCCCGTCGCGAGGCCAGCACGGGCCCAAGCCTCCTGCCATTCACGGGCGCGAGCCGGATCCATGCCGTGCCTTCGACACGAGCTTCATATTTGAACGATTCTCGGCTGTCGGGAGGAATGACTGAAAAGCCAAATCCCCCCGCGGCGACTAGGGCGGAGCGATGCGGATCATCGAGGTGTTCCATTCCGTCCAAGGGGAGGGACCCTGGACGGGGGTCCGAACGACGTTCGTCCGGACGGCGCGTTGCAACCTTCGTTGCCGTTGGTGCGACACCAAGTACTCCTTCGGTCCCGGTCACGAACGCTCGATCGCGTCGATTGTCCGGGAGGTCGAACGGAACCGAACCCGGCACGTCTGTCTCACGGGCGGCGAGCCGTTGCTTCAGGCCGAGTCGGTCGATCTCGTCCGCGAGCTCTTCCACCGCGGGATCCACACAGTAATCGAGACCGGAGGTTCACTCGACGTCGCGCCCTATCTCGCGTACCCCGGGGTCGTGATCAGCATGGATGTGAAATGCCCGTCGTCGGGAATGGCAGCCCACAACCGCTCATCGAACCTGCCGCTGCTCCGGAAGGAGGACGTGGTGAAGTTCGTAATCGGGGACCGGCGGGATTACCTCTACGCGCGCCGGGCGCTCGGGAAGTATCGGGGTCCGGCGACGGTGGTGTTCCAGCCCGTGTGGGGGACCGACGCAGGACGACTGGCCGATTGGGTCATCAAGGACCGGCTCGACGTGCGCGTGATGCTCCAGGAGCACAAGGTTCTCTGGGGGGACGTCCCCGGCCGCTGACCGGCTGGGACCAACTCCCGCCGCGCGATAGATAAGGTTTAAGGAGGAGGGGTCTGGCCGGCCGTTCCGGGTCATGGCGAGTCGCGACATTCCCTCTCACGGCACCTTGATCACCCCGGAGTCGGTCTTCGGGAAGGCGCGCGGGATGGTCTTCCCGCGCATCGTCCTGGTCGGCCACGGGGTGCTCGACGACCTCGCGGTCACGTGCCGTACGTTCGGGTTCGTGGAGCAGGGAGTGGTCATCACCGGCCCTCGGACCGCCGAGCTCGCCGGGAATCGCGCGACGGAGATCCTGAAGGCGGACGGCTTCTCCGTCTCGACGATCATCGCGCGCGAGGCGACCGAGAACGAAGTCGCGCGCGTCGAGGCCGAGGCGCACGAACGGGACGCGCGGTTCCTCGTCGGGGTCGGGGGTGGGAGTAAGATCGACATCACCAAGGTCGTCGCGGCGCGTCTCCACGTGCCGTTTGTCAGCCTTCCTACCTCCGCGGCGCACGATGGGATCTCGAGCCCTCGCGCGAGCCTCCACGGAGCCCAGAGCCGGACCAGCATCGAGGGCGCGGTCCCCATCGGCGTTATTGCCGACACCCAACTGATCGTCCAGGCTCCGTTCCGCCTCCTTGCGTCCGGGTGCGCGGACGTGATCTCGAACGTTACCGCCGTCCTCGACTGGCGGCTCGCGGTCCGGCTCCGGGGTGAGGAGTACTCGAGCACCGCCGCGACGCTCTCGGAATACGCCGCGCAGGAGATCATGGATCGCGCGGAGTCGATTAAACCGAACCTTGAGGAGTCGGTCTGGATCGCGATCCGCCCGATCCTCGTCGCGGGGATCGCGATGAGCGTCGCGGGGTCGTCCCGTCCGTGCTCGGGCAGCGAGCACCTCTTCAGCCACGCCCTCGACCGGATCTCCGAGCGGCCGAGCCTGCACGGCGAGCAGTGCGGGGTCGGGGCGATCATGATGATGTACTTGCACGGTGGAGATTGGCGCAGCCTGAAGACCGCGCTCTTGACGATCGGGGCGCCGACGACAGCCCGGGAGCTCGGGGTCACGAACGAGGAGGTCGTCCGCGCTCTGATGATGGCGCATTCGATCCGTCCGGAACGGTACACTATCCTCGGGGACAACGGGCTCACTCGAGAGGCGGCCGAGCGACTCGCGCTTACGACCGGCGTGGTGGAGGCCTAGCGCGGAGGACGCGGATGGCTGAGATCACGCTCCTTGCGGTCGCCGAATCCCGGGAAGGGTACGAGTTCGTCTATCAGGGGGGCGGACCGGTGTGCCGGACCTGTCCCTACCGGCATGCCTGCCTTACGCTCGACGCGGGACGCCGATACGTCGTCACGAAGGTCCGGCCGATCACGCACCCGTGCGCCCTTCAGGAGACCGACGCGCACGTAGTCGAGGTCGCTCCTGTCGCCCGCGAGCTCGTCCTGGACGCGGCGAGCGCGATCGCGGGCAGCTCGATCGAGGCGGGACGGTATCCGTGCCGCCGGCTCGACTGCCCCACCTGGTGGGTCTGTGCGGGCCCGACCCTCCCTGCGAAGCAGCGGTTTCACGTCGAGTCCGTCGAGCCCGGCCCAGTGGAGTGCCGGATCGGGCGAACCCTCAAGCGGGTCAAGGCGATCTAGCGTCGATGCGGGGCTGTGGGGTAGCTACGGAGGAGAGGACGGAACCTCCCTCCGCTCTACTGGTCCATCCTTCGGGCTTTGGGAGCCCGGGACCCCGATTCAAATTCGGGCAGCCCCATTGACGAAACGCGCTACTACCGATTCGCTCGCAGCCGCCCCCAGCTTAGTTCGGGGATCATTCATGGGAACTCGCAGTTTGCACCCCTCGCCATCTGTCTGACAAACGGCTCAACGGACGGGTCCCGCCGTTCACTCGGGGCGGCCTTCGCGTCCTTCCCTCACGGTGCCCGTCCTGCTTGGCGCTTCGGGGCCAGCGCCTTGCTCGGGGCTGTGGGCCCCCCTCTCGGCAGAGCCCGATTTGGACCGCCAGGCATCCGTTCGACCCCCGATCAGCGCGTCCGGCGAGGTCGGGAAGGCCGAATCGAGTGACCCTGAATACCGGCGGTTTCGGCTCGGGCCGGTTACTCTACTACGTACAACCGGTAACAAGACGGTCAACTGGTCCGAAAGTATGTCACCGGGCCACTTGCTTTCCGAATGCGCAAAAAGAGAGGGGCGTCACGGCCTGTCGGAAAAGGTGGCTCGACGCGGCTTTCTCGACGGTGAATGCGGTCGTGAAGGGGGCGGGCCAGTTGACTAGCCCGGGCCAGCAGCGGGCCTGGAACGGGCAAGCATTCTGGCTCAGTCAGTGGCCCGGTCTATCTCGCCGCTTCAGCCAGCCCTTCTTGTAAGCCAGTTCGATTGCAGCGACACCCGCGTCGACATGGTGCCGGCTGAGTCTAAGTTCCCACATCAGATTGCGCCGCGATAGCCGTTCACACCACAAATCGTGGAGGGCGTCCAGATCATCTCGCGTCAGCCCCGGCACGGCGCTCGCCACCGCACCCGGCCCCTGGTCGGGTGGCTCGTAGAGCTGCGGGTCGTCCGGGTCGGCGTCGAACAGCCGGTTGCGCTCGATGATGTAGTCGCAATCGGTGCGCAGCGTCTGCTCGTCGAAATCCCTGTGTCCCAGCTTCATGGCTTCTTAGTTGTGTAGCATCAGGACAAATCGCCGCTTGAACTATCAGGAGATCTTGCCGCCCTTTCGCGCCCAACCCTCATGTAGAGCCCGAACGTCCCCTGAAAACCTCCCCTTCACCGTCAGGGAAACCCCTCCCCTCGGCCTCTCCCTCTACGCGGGTGCGATGATTTGTAAGAGCCCCCAAAGGAGCGCGCACCGGGGGGCTGGTGAGAACGGCCGGTTTCTGGGTCCCCCGCGGACCCGGCGAGGTGATGAACCATCGGGCCGACGGAACTCGTCGTCTCCATCCCCGCTTCCAGAGCCGCCCGTCCACGGACCAGCTTTGCCCGGCCCCGCCAATCCAGAGCGCCGCGTAGATGACGATGTAGAGCGGGTGCGCTCCCACGTCGGTGCCCCCGGGGAACATGAACGTCGCTCCCCACTGAGTGATGAAAAAGACGAGCGAGAACGCCGTTCCGACCACGCAGGCGAGACGGGTGGTCACGCCGAGAATGAGCGCCACAGCCAGATACACCGTGACGAACGCAATCAACCAAGCGAAGACGAGAGAGTTCGCCGCCACGAAAATCGCGAATCCCGGGCCCCCCAGGGTGATGGGACTGTACGATTGTGCGACCGAAGTGAACGTCGACCAGTAGTCGGCGGAAGGGAGGACGATGAACAAGAGATTGACCAACCAGATGACCCCGGTAGCGATCCGGAGCATTTCGATGGCGACCGTCGAGCGGGGCGCGACGGATGAGGCCGGCTCGAGGGTCTCTGTCGGATGGAGGTCTGTGTTCTGAGTAGGCTCGGAGGTCCGAGAGCTGGAACGACCAAGGACTCTTCTCAACCACCGAACAGCCTCCCCGCCCCGATACTCAAGGGTCAACACGGCGAGAGCTGCAGTCAAGACGATGGCAGCAATTTCAGTTGTCGCGATAGCAGGGGTCAACATGGGTCCTCCCGATCAGTGCGCCAGACCGCGTCTTCGATTGCCCGGGTTCTTGCCCTTGCAGCACATGGACCTTCTCTTGTTGCCCTGCCCCTCGTGCAGCCTCTTGTCATCGCTGTCTACCCCACCGTGATGGTCCCTTCCATGTAGCCCGGCGTTCCCATGGGGAAGCCCGAAAAACCGTCGGAGCCGCAGGGCGCCATGCACATCCACGTGTACGTCCCGGGCTGAAAGACCGCCTCAAAGAAAACGGTGGTGTTCCCGCCAGGACTAAGCACGTTCAGTCCGAGCTGGGGTATGTCGAACGTGTGGGCCACGTTCGAGCTGGGCATCACCGAATACGGTGTGCCGTTGAGCCATTCGACGTTGCCCAAGGTGCCAGTGACGTTGCACGGGCAGGTGGAATTGTAGTTGCTTGGTGATGGCGTGGACCAGTTCATGGGAGTGTCTTCGTCGTTGATGGTGAAGGCTACGAGACCGGCGGGTACGGAAAAGTTGGCGGGAACGTATTGCGGTGCCCCGGTAGTACTGTTGATCTGGATGGTGAGGTTCACGTAATCAACTATAGAAGGATTCGACGTCTGCGTGGATGTCGCTCCGGTGGATTGGGCGCCGAGCTCGTATCCGAGGGCTGTCAAGGTCAACATCAATGCAACCACCAACCCGACCGCAACTTTGCGGGGAAAGGGCGGCCGTCGGGGAGAGGGAACGTCGTCTGATGGTCTCATATCAGCCATAGCTCGAGCCTACCCGGCCATTCCGTGAGTGTTAGGCTCGCTGGGAAGGAAACCGTCACGGCGAACGCGTTCGACCAAAAGACATCTTGATCGTTACCGCCGCCATCGGCCGAACTGAGCGGCAGAACGTACGCCGAGCCGACTACGGGTTCCGAGTTTACACCGAGCGAAGGACGGTTATTGGTCGACCGAGGTCAGCA
>JASHQX010000064.1 GCA_030038895.1 Thermoplasmata archaeon | reverse complement strand
CGGGACCCCCGGGTACTGTCCGGGCGGCGCGCCCGCCTCTGGAGAGGTCGAGCGAAGGACCTCGCGGAATCGAGGGGAGAGCTGGGCCAGCACCGATTGGTCGGAATCCGATACACGCTGGACTCGGAACCGTGAGGGCAACGGGTCGCCCCGTCCTGTGACCGGGCGGAGGAAGGAGAGCAAGGTCGCGAGCACCGCGAGCGAGGCGAGCCCAACAAACCAAGGGTCGTTCGACGCCCGGAGCGGCAGGGCGACGTCCGACCTTCCTGCGATCAGGGCGCCGATCCCCCCGAGCTGTTGGTAAAACCCTGCGAAGGTCGCGGTCAAGAGACCGGCCGCGTCGTTCGGACGCGAAGAGCTCGCGCGGACCGCAGGGGCCGCGAGGAGCAGGAAGGAGTCCGCCAGGGCGACCTGAAGTCCGGCCAGTCGGACACCTGGGCCCTCCCCGGTTCCCACCAGACCCAGGTAGATGAAGACCGGCCCGACGAGGAGCGTTCCCCAGCCGAACTCGCTCACGGCGGAGCCGATCGCGGTCGGGTTGGCGAGCGCGGCGATTACCTCGAGCGAGAAGAGGAGGGAGCCGAGCGCGAAGATGACCGTGGCATGGGGCAGTTGGAGCGTATTATAGAGGACCAAGAGGAAGCCGAGGAAGAACGCGAGCGCGGCCAGGGGTACCTCCGAAGCAGAGAGATCGGAAAGACCGACCCCGGCGACGTAGAGGAACGGCAGGAGACCCAGAAAGATCAGCGGCGAGAGCTGGAGCCTCATGCGGGGAGTTCCCCCAGACGCGCTCGAACGTATCGGCCCGTCACATGGCGGAGGAGGTCTTCGCGCCCATAGGTGGTGACGGGGAGTCCGGCGGCCCGTACGGCCGCCACCGCCTGTTGCGTCTGGGCCACTAAGGGCCCAGCCACGAGCCGTTCGGCCCGCTCAGCGAGAGGGTCGTCGAGCGGAGGGAAGAGCTCGAGCGGGTCGGGGACGAAGAGATGGATCTGATGGCCCGCCTTGCGGAAATCCGTCATACTTCCGCGGGTGAAATCGGGGACCGGGTCGAGGGCGGTGAACGCGAAGACGGTCGCCGGTCGACCCAACTGCTTGGCGAGGTACTCGACGGCGTCCTCGAGCTGAAAGATGCCAGGCTTGATCTTGGCCGCCCCGATTACGCGATCGGCATTGTAGCTCTGGTCAACTGATCGGCCGAGCGGAAGAAACGCTACCGGTCCATCCGAATAGGTCAGGACCGCCACGCGATCGCCCTGTCCGAACGAGTATCGAGCGACCAAGAGCGCCGCATCCACCGCGAGGTCGAGCGCCTCACCCCCCCGGGGACCAATACCCATCGGTCGTGTCACGTCGAGGAGCACCGCGACATCGATCCGGCTCTCGAGCTCCCACTCCTTCACGAGGAGATGGTCGAACGTCGAGCGCTTCCAGACGATCGTCCGGAAGTCGTCGCTCGGTTGGTACTCTCGCAGAGAACGGAACTCGGTGCCGTATCCCGGGGGACGGGCGAGGAGACGGCCGATCGTCTCGCTGCGCAGTCGCTCGGTGATCTCGGTGGTCCAAAGCGCGACCTGGGGGAGCACCTGCACAGGCCAGCGGTCCTCAATCACCGCGGCACGGTACGCCACGCCGAACGTGTCGTGGGCGAGGACGTCGAGAGGACCAATCTCGACCGCCCCTCGACCCGTTCCACGGTAGGCGTAGGCGAGCGATTTCGAATCCCCTCCGCTCCACCACGCCGTGAGATGGGGTGAACCGACGACCGCCTCGACTCCTTCAGGGATGCGGTCGTAGACCTCGGCGTAGAAGCCGGTGCGCCGGCGGTTGGCGATCTGCAGTGCCATGGTTCCCACGGCGCCCAGCGCGATGACCGTACTGCTCTCCGACCTTTGGACTCGGAAGTTCTCCGGTCGGAAGTCGCGGGTTGCGAGACCGAACGCCAAGAGCTCGGCACCGACCAGCGTCACCGCAAGGACGCCGACCAGAAGGAGCATCACGTTGAGCGCAAGATAGCCCACCAGGAGCGACGCTAGGCTGCCCGCGAGCAGTCCCCACCCTCGGTAGGTCAGAACTACCGGCGAGTCGGTCAACCGAGTTCCTCCTGTGTGGGCCGGTCTATCGAGGGGAGCGGACCCGGTCGACCACCGAACCGATGACCTCTCGGAGGAGGGCGTCCGAGCTGGATGGCCCGGATGCGGGTGGCCGGCCCCGCTTAGCATCCGGACGAAGAACGATCCTATGATTGAGCACGGCGAAAACCGCGCTTCGGACGTCATCCGGCAGAACGTAGTGGCGTCCGTCCAGGAACGCCAACGCACGGGAGGCGAGCATCAGGTGGACGCCGGCTCGGGGTGACGCTCCGACCTGGATCCGCTGGTCGTTCCGTGTCTCCCGAATGATGTCGGCCATGTAGGCAAGCACTTCGGGGTGGAGGAACACCTCCTTGTGTCTCGCCCGGAGCGCTAGGATCTGCTCCTGGGAGAGGAGGTGAGCCGGCACGTCACGTCCGGGGTCCGCGGCCTGGGTCGCGAGGATTCGGATCTCTACGTCCCGAGGAGGGTACTGAAGCACGTAGCGGAACATGAACCGGTCGAGCTGGGATTCCGGAAGAGGGAACGTCCCTTCCTGATCGAGTGGGTTCTGGGTCGCAATCACGAGGAACGGCCGTGGGATAGGGTAGGTTCGACCGTCGACCGTGACCTGGAACTCCTGCATCGCCTCGAGAAGCGCTGACTGGACCTTTGGCGGTGCCCGGTTGATCTCGTCCGCGAGTAGGACATTCGAGAAGACGGGCCCCGGACGGAACTCGAACTGCTGGGTTTTCGCGTTCAGGATTACGTTGCCGACGATGTCGAGCGGCAGCATATCGGGAGTGAACTGGATCCGCCGGTACTTCAGGTCCAAGGCCCGTGCGAACTCCCGGACAAGGTAGGTCTTCGCGAGCCCAGGGAGGCCCTCGAGCAGCACGTGACCGTCGCACGAAAGTGCGATTGTGAGCGCCTCGATCGCCCCCGAGTAGCCGATCACCGTCTCGCCGATGACCGATTGAAGTCGTTCCAACAGCATAGCGGCCTCCGAGGAGACGACCGGATTCGTTCCGGCCGACGTGTCGGAAGCAGGCTGCTCCGAACTCGTCGAGCGAGAGACAGACGCAGGATCGCTATCATCACCCGGTGACTCAGGGCCGATCACGGTTCGCCTCCGTCGACGGCAGAAGTTTCTCGAGCTCGACGAGCGCTTGGTCGAGGTCTTCCCGTGCCCGTTGAGACCATCTCGGTCGAAGCCGATTCCTAATGAAATTCGGCACTTCGGCGCCTTCTACCCTCAGGGCGTAGTGCCTTGCGGAATCGAGCTGTCGTGCGGCGCGGAGGAGTTCCGTGTAGCCGGGAGGAGGGGCTCTGCGGGCGCTCCAGAATCGGGGGTGTCGGCTCGCGGAGATTTGGTAGCGTGAATTGAGCTCGCCTTCCAAGAACCCCTGTACTTCACGGATCGCAGGCTCGAACCGCCCGGCCCGGACCGCCTCATCCACGCGGTCCAGCGGAGTCTTGAACCAGCTCCGGTCCAATCCGACGGTCTTCAGAATCGGTGGAACCCGACCGATGCGAGCGACGACCCATAGGACCGCAAACAACGTGATGACGACAATCGCGAGGCCGTAGGTAATCGTGGGGGTGACATCGCTCAGCCAGACAGCCGGATCGGTCACCAGGACGGGCCCTCCGTGGGAGGAGGAGACGCCTGCGTCGGTCGGCCCGCGTCCCATACTGTTAGCGCAGCGGACAGCGGGGGCGGGGTCGCCCGAGGTCTTCCGACCGCGGTCTCCGCATAAATGCGCCGCACGATTTCCCGGAGATCCCCGGGCGCCCAATCGCTCTCCCTCCCGAAGCGCACCGGCTCGTAAAGCCGGTAGAGCGAGTAGAGGAGCGAGGGCAGGTTGCCCGAGTCCCGCCGCAGACCATGCGCGAGAACGTCCCGCCCGGTCCAGTGCAGCGGAAACGTCGTTCCGAAGGCGCGCTGGACATCGATCATGACGAGCGGGAAGGCGGCGAGGACCGCCTTCGCGTACTCTCCCTTTGCGAGAAACTTATCGATCTCTCGTAGCGCCAGGGGGCCGCCAGGCTCGGCCGCGTCCCCCGTGCGATCCCCGGGGGCGACTTTCGAGTCGGGAACCATCCTTTCCTTCTAGCCGGGGCTACTACTTGTAGAGAGCGCAGGGACGATGGACTCCGTTCTCAGACGGCGTTCCATCCACACCTGTCGGAGACCTCCCTCCTTGCCCCGCCGCGAGCTTCGACGGCAGATTCTCTACGGGTCCCA
>JASHQX010000063.1 GCA_030038895.1 Thermoplasmata archaeon | reverse complement strand
ATCTTGGAGACCCCGGGCAGCCGGCGCAGCGCGTCCACCTCATGGTCGTCGAATCCGTACGATTCGGCTTCGAGGGTCCGGTCGCCCCCGACGAGCTCTCGAAGCTTGTCGATCGTGTCGTGGGCGACGATCCGCCCGCGCGATAGGATCGCGATCTGCGGGCAGAGCTCCTCAGCCTCGAACATGTAGTGCGTGGTGAGGAAGATCGTGACGCCGTCCGTCACGAGCGAGCGGACCAGCTTGCGGGTCTCGCGCGCGCTCTTCGGGTCGAGACCGATCGTGGGCTCGTCGAGAAAGAGGATCTCTGGGCGGTGGAGGATTCCGCGGGCGATGTGCAGTTTCTGCTTCATCCCACGGGAATACTCCTCGACCCGCCGGTCGGCGGCCTCCGCGAGGTCGACGCGCTCGAGCACCTCGGTGATCCGGTGCTCGCGCTCGTGAATCGGGACCCCGTAGAGGTCGGCGAAGTAGCGAAGGTTCTCGCGCCCGCTAATGCGGTTGTACAGCCCCCGCTCTCCCCCGAGGACGAGGCCGATGCGCGGCCGCAGCCACTCGACCTCCCCGACGACGTCGTGCCCGAGGACGAACGCCGTCCCGCTCGTCGGGAGGAGCAGGGTCGAGAGGATTTTCGTCAGTGTCGTCTTGCCCGCGCCATTTGGACCGAGCAGGCCGAAGATCGCTCCCCGCTCGACCTCAAGGTCGATTCCGCGGAGCGCGTCAGTCCGGGTCACTTCCCGGAAGAGGAATCCTTTCCGGCTTTGGAAGACCCGGGTGACCCCGTGAACATCGATGGCCGGTGATGAGGACGGCATGGTATCTCCGCAAAGCGGGCGCGCAGGGGGCCACTCGTAGATATAGACCATCGAAGTTCGGGCAGGGCTCTGCGACAGTCCTTCGGCAGGCGTTTCATCGGTTTCAGAGGGGCCGGCTCCTTCGGGATCCGCCGGAATCCCGGGTCACGATACGCGCGGCGTGGGCACTTCGAAGGGAGGTGTTGGGACGGGCGGGTGGGATCCGACGGATCCTCCGGACCGGGGGCGTTGGCGGTAGAGCCGGAGCGCGCCCTCGGCGAGCCCGAGCATGTGCTGAAGCCGAAACTCGTAGGTGTAGGAGTACCCTCGCACACAGGTCCGGACGCACCGGTTGCACCGTTCAGAGGTCCGAACGTGATCTTGGAAAGCTCGACTCGAAAAGTACTCCTCGAACGAGCCGTGGCGGAGATCGTAGCCGTAGCGGTAGTCGCAGCTGTAAATCTTCTGGTCGGGAGAGACGTAGACGAACATCTTGGGGAACTCGCATTTCCACGTACGCCCGTTGACGAAGTCTTGAAGGACGCGCTCGGTCTCCAAGAGTGGGTAGCCCTCCCGCTTCAACCGGAGCAAGGTCTCGTAGAACTGGTGCAGTTGCAACGGCGTGAGCCCGAAGTCGAAGTTGGGGGACGCCTCGCTGTCCGTCAGACCGAAATCGAGGGTGGGTTCGATCGAGTTGAACGAGATGGAAACTCCCAGCTCCTCTGCGAACCGGGCCATTGGCTCGATCGCGTCGAAGTTCAGCCGGCTGATCGTGGTCACGAGCGTCACCTTCGCCCCGGTAACCTGGCGGAGGCGCTCGATCCCGCGGAGCACCTCGCCGAACGTTCCGCGCCTCCCACGGATGACGTCGTTATACGCGGTAAAGTAGTCCAATGACACGAACGCGAAGTCGAGTCCCCGGAGCGAGGGGGCCCGGGCCGCGAGGAGAGATCCGTTCGTATTCATCGTTGTGACGAATCCCCGGCGTTGGGCATAGTCCACGAGCTCGCCCACGTCCTTGCGGACGAGTGGTTCCCCCCCGAACAGGTAGTACCCCCGCATCCCCGCCTCGTACGCTTCGTCGAGCATGCGGTAGACCTCCGAGGTCGGAAGGTCCTCCTTCATCCGGGGGGTCAATTTCCAGTACGAGCACGTCAGGCACCGCGAGTTGCACCCGAACGTCACGGCGTGGGCGAGGAAGAACGGCCGGTGCGTCCACAGCCGCGATTTCAGCATCGAGAGGAACGCCGCTTGGAATCGGCTCCGCCTCCCGGGATCCGTTGGCGACTCCCGGGATTCTCCCGCGAGTGCGCCCATGCTCACAGGAGACGCACCCATAGGAAAATCCACTCCGTCAACGACTCTTGACGGTTCGGAACGATGGATTCCCTTGCAGCCGGTGCCGACGAGGGAGGTAGATCGACACCTCGAGACGAGCCGCTCCCTGAGAGTACCCCTCCGCTGGTGGTCTATTGCGTTGGGGTGCTGTAAGATCCTCGTGCACCCAAGACGGGCTAGCGAGAATCGGGGCCAGGGATTCGACCATCCGGGGTCAATGGAAGGCGGCGGACCCGGGTACCTGTCGCGTCGCAGATCGCATTGCCGATAGCGGGGGCGACCGCGATCATCGGGGTCTCCCCCGCTCCGGAAGGAGGCAGGTCAGGCCGATCGACGAGCTCGACCACGAGCTCAGGCAGGTCAGAAAATCGGGGAACTCGGTACTGCGCAAGGTGAGGGTTCTTCACCGAACCGGCTTCGAACCTCACTGCCTCAAACAGGGCCCCTCCGATACCCATCGTGGTGGCGCCCTCGACCTGGCTGCGGAGGTTCTCAGGGTGGACGATCGCCCCGGCCTCGAACGCCGTCACGAGCCGATCGAGCCGTACCCGACCGTCCTCACTGACCGTGATCTCGGCGACGGTCGCCACCCGGCTGTCCTTCTCCAGCCCCACGGCGAGGCCGTGCCCGCGTCCGGGGACGCGCGACCAGCGGTGCCAGTCGGCCCGTTCCACGGCTCGATCCAGGACCGCGCGCAGTCGATCGTCATCGAGGTTCATCCGTCGCATCGCGAGCGGGTCCACTCCCGCCGCGCGGGCGAGTTCGTCGATTGCCGTCTCCCGTGCGAAGTTGTTCGCCGTCGCGGCGAGCGCGCGGTACGAACCCTGCGGGAGCGGAGAAAGCGAGAGTTCATTGTCGACCCTCCGGTCCGTCACGCGGTACGGTGCCAGGAGAGCCGCCGAACCACCGTTGATGTTGTGGAATGCCCAGGCGACGAGACGGCCTTCCCGATCCGTCCCCGCCCGAACATCGATGACCGACATCGGCCGGAAGTAAGCGAATCGAAACTCCTCTTCGCGGGAGTAGGCGAGACGCACCGGCCGGTGAGCCGCCCGCGCGAGGCGCGCGGCGGCGATCCCGAGATCCCCTCCGTGCTTTCCCCCGAAACCCGCCCCGGTTGGCGGTACGATCACCCGTACTTGCTCCGGCGTCAACCCGAGGCCCTCCGCGATCGTATCGCGTGCGCGGAACGGGGTCTGGGTTCCGACCCAGACCGTCAGGCGGGGGCCGTCCCACTCCGCGACCGCGGACCGCGTCTCGAGCGGAACGTGGGCGATGAAAGCAGTGCGGTACGTCTGTGCGATGGTCACAGGAGCGCGGCCGTACGCCGCATCGACGTCCCCGGCGGTGTCTTCCTCCTGGTCCCAGAAGTCCCCCTCCATCGGGTGCGCTCGCAGGTACCCCTCAATCGAGTCCTCGTCGGGTTGATTGGTCCGGTCCCACGTGGCTCGGATCTCTCCCACCGCGGCCCGAGCGGCTCGCAGGGTGGGCGCGACGACTCCCACGAAACTTCCGTCTCGGACGATCGTGACGTCTGCGAGCCGTTCCACCGCGGTGAGGTCAACCGATGCGAGCCGCGCTCCATAGGCCGGGGGATGCAACAGCGCCCCGTAGAGGAGACCGGACGGGTGAAGATCCGAACCGTAGACGCGAGCACCGGTGACGATATCCGCTCCCGGTTTCGGAGGGAACGCCGGGGGAGACCGACCCTTAGGTGTCGGCACCCACGACTCCAGGGCAGCGACAGTCACCAGTCGGTTGCGGTCGCGGACGAGATCGCCGTACGAGATCGCCCCCCCGCCGTCTCGGAGCCGGACCTCTCCGTCCTCCGCGTCGAGCTCGGATGTGGGTCGACCGGTTCGTTCGGCCGCCAGTCCGATCAGCGCCGTTCGAGCTCCTCCCGCGACCGATCCGAGGGCCGGCGCCGCGTCCGGCATCGAGCGACTGCCGAAGGTGCCCATGTCCCAGGGGCAAAGGTCCGTGTCGCCCATGACGAGGTCGACGCGGTCGGGTGAGACACGAAGCCCGTCGCTGACCACAACGGTGAGGGCAGCGCGGGTCCCTTGGCCCACCTCCGCCTTGCCGGTGAACGCGATGGCATTTCCCTGCGGGTCCACGTGGAGCCAGGCCCCACCGGTCGGAGGTCGCCAGCCGCCCCCGGCGGATTCATCCGGTCGCCGACCCGGCAAGAGGGCGACCAGTCCGGGCCCAAGGACGTCAAAATACTCGCGGTCGGCCGGAGGGGTACGGTCCCAGGGGCGTCGGGGGCGGGCGAGGTCCCTCATAGATCGCGCCGAGCCCCCTGGGCCAATTCGACCGCCCGCTCGATGGCGCGGAGAATCCCGGCGTACCCGCAACAACGGCAGAGGTTCCCCTCGAGTCCCCGCCGGATCTCTTCCCGACTGGGCATGGGGTTGGAACGGAGAAGCGCTGTGGCGCGTACCACCATTCCCGGCGTGCAGTAACCGCACTGGAACGACCCCAGCTCGACAAACGCCTGCTGAACGGGGTTCAGCCGCCCATCTTTCGCCAGCCCTTCTACGGTAGTGACCGAGCGGGAACCGACCTCCGACACGGAAACCTGGCACGACCGGACCGCCTCTCCGTCGAGGAGAACGGTACAGGATCCGCATTCGCCTTCCCCGCAGCCGTACTTGGTCCCGGTGAGGCGAAGATCTTCCCGGAGGACCGCGAGCAGGCTCCGGTCGGGCTGGGTCGCAACCGTGCGGAGGCTACCGTTGACTCTGAGTTCGATCTCCGTCATGAGGCGCGACCTGAGCCGTTCGATCCGTCTTCGTTCTTCATCGTTCTGAGCTAGTGGGCCGGCGTAGCTGCCGGTCCGCCGCAGAGCCGGGCCCGACTTATCCTAGCGGCGTCGTGGAGTGAGGACTCGGGACAGAGACGACGGCGGGACCTTACCGACCGGACTCAAACCGTCGATGTCATTCTCGACTGCTTCGCCGCGCGAAGAAAGCTCCGATGAGTCTCGCACAGAAAGAACGGTACGGGGTCCCCACTGTCGAGAGTCCGAAAATTGTGCCATTCCTCGTCGCCGAGGCATTGGGAGGGGTACGGAGGATCCCCTAGACGGTCTCCCCCCAGAACTCGCTTCCGCGCCTCTCCGATCTGGCAGATGGTGCCCACCATAACGGCTCGGGAATCGAACGGCGCCACTTCAATCCGGGGTTCCACGCGAAGAGGCGGTTTCGCCCGGCGGATCGAACGAATCCCATTTGGATAGACGAGTCGGAGGCGGTCGTCTCACTTACTGACCCTCGGGAGGTCGGAGGGCCATCGTGATCCGCTCGAGATCGTGGGGCCGCAGCAGGTCGGGCGTAAGGTGGACCCAGACGCGAGCGTCGTGCGTTTTCGCAAGTCCGTCGAGCTCGGTGAGGCGGTCGACGAGCTCGTCCACCCCATGAATCCGGACGAGATACTCGATCCCTTCGAGGAAGAGAGCGGTGACGTGTTCGTCGCGTACCGCCCGTCCGAGCATTGCGAAGATCCCAGAAACGTCCGACGGCCGGAGGGTCTTCCCCCGACCGAGGTTCGTTAGCCAGTAAACGTCCACCGGTCGGGGACCCACCTGAGCGGCGATTCGCGCCGGCGACTCGCGGACCAGACATAGACCGCGGTGGCCGGCCGCTGTTGCGTCCAGGAACGGCTGAAGGGAGGTGAACGGGGAAGAGCCGACCTCGAGCTCGATTCCGGAGGGGGCAGGGGGCGGCGCGCCTACCGGGAAGCCGGTCGGTGGAACAGGACGTTCGGGCGGCGGAGGAGGCGCGGAAGTGAGAGGAACGGAAGGGCCCATAGAGGGTGTTGGAGGCGCCGGTTCGGGTTGAGTCTCCGCGAGCGGGGCCCGCTCCCCGGGCGACGCTGGGGCCTCGGACGGGGAGGTTGCCTCGGCCGGCGTGGCCGGAACGGGGGCCACGGGCTCCCCCAGCGTCTCGGGCTCGATAGGAGGGCCGGCGGACGCGACGACCGGGGGCTCCGCCTTCGTCTCTTCCGGAACGGGTTCGCCCACCGCCGGGACCGGCTCAGGGGTTCCTCTCGATTCGTGAGCTGAGGGCTCAATCTCGGGGGGCGCGACGCCCGGGGTCCCGACGGTCACGGGGAGCTCGACCGGCTCCGGGGTGGTCGTCGGTTTTTCTTCGACCGAAGGAGATTCTGGCTGGGAAATTCCCGCTTCTAACGGTGGTATCTCGCTTGTTTCAGGCCGGATGGGGACGACCTCTTGGGAGGGAGGAGGCGCGACCTCTTCCGCCCCGGGCCGGGACTCGGTGAGCGCGGACGGCTCGACCTCCTCGGGGAGAACGACCGGTTCGGTCGGAGGAGCTTCTTCGGCGGCTTCCACCTGCGCTGACGCCGGAGATTCCAGGGGCGGAATAGATTCTGGAGGTACTTCCCCGGACGAGCCGTCCGGCGCCGTTTCAGCCTCGGTACTAGGGGGAGTTTCAGTCGGGGTCTCGGCTGTCGACGGGATCCCGGGTGCGGGCTCTTCTGGCGGAGCAAGAGGCGGGGATTCGGCTATGGGCTCCACTGGTGGCGGAGCCGACTCGGAGATCTCGGCCTCGGGTGGCATTTCCGGCTCTTCCACCTCGGCAATTTCGGTCGTTTCTCCTATCGGTAAGGTCACCTCGAGCGTGGCTGCGGGCGGTTCGGGCCCCAGCGGTTCGGGAGCGGCGGCTGCGGGGGCGGTCGGCTTCGGTTCCTCTGAGGATTCGGAGGGAACCGACTCCGGGGGTATTTCCGCGGGGGCGGGCGGGGCTTCCGGCACTACCGCGAGTTCGGGAGCTATCTCCACGGAAGTCGGCGGAGACGGAGTCGGTACGGGGGTACCCTCCAGTGGAGGCGTTGACTCCTCTGTGGCAACCTCCAGAGCCCTTTCCGGTTCGACTAGGCGCTCCGCTGCCGCGGCGTCCCGAGGGGATGGTCCGGGGGTTACAGTTAGCACGGATGTCTCTGCAACGGGGGGAAGGAGTTCCGACTGTGGCGAGGGAATGAGCGGCGGGCCGGCCGCGGACGAGGGAGGGCGCCCGACCGGGATTTCCGTGATCGGAGTCGACGGGCGGCTGAGGGGTCGCGCGTGTCGTAAGGGCGGCGTCCTGCCGAACTTTACCACGAGCCGGGAAGCGATTGCGTCGCCGAAGCCCGGGAGCGCTACGAGCTGGTCGAACTCCGCGGTACGGAACGCCTCCACCGATGTGAGGCCCCTCTCCCAGGCTTTCGCGATCTTGGTCGGCCCGAGCACGGGCACGCCGAGAAGCTCATCGAGCTCTCCCCCCAGGGCCCGGATGGCCTGAGCCGTGTCGGCCGCTTCGTCGCTTCCAAGGTCGACCTCGGGGGGTGGTGCGATCGAGGGGCCGACGGGGACCCGGCGGCACCGTGGAGGCTTCGCACGATGTTTCGATCGCGCCGGTTGGGGTCCGATGCCGGGCACTTCGACCCACCAGGCCGTGCCCGTTCGAGTCCGCCCGTTGAGCCGCCGCGCCGGCCTCTCGGCCGCTTGTTCGGCTACCCGAACCTCGGCGAGGCCCAAGAAGCGTGCGATCGCCTCCGCTTGGCCCTTGAGCTCGGAGAGGAGCGGGTCCGCGGCGTCGATGATGGCGACTCCGGCGGGAGAAGTCGCGGGGAAATGCGCGCGGCGCAGCCGCCGTTCGACGTGCCGTACGAGCCAGTAGGCGTCACGGGAGAGGGGGGGAGGGACCCGGGCCGGCGGGGTCCCGCCCTCGGGAACGGCGAGGTACATCTCTCCCAGCGACCAGGGCTGCGGGAAGATCCCCGGAGGAAGTATCTCCGCATACTCCACCATCGTCGGGAGGATTCGCAGGGTCTGTCCCTGGATCACGAGAGAGAGCTCGCCGGGTGCGCCCGCTCCCTTGAGGTTCCGGGGAGGCGTCCGCGCGAGTAAGTGGGAGATCAGCGTCGCTTGCGACGGATACAGACGCTGGATCTCGCTCTCGACCGGACGGTACTTGCCATGCCGCCCGGTCCAGGGTTCTCGAGGAGAGCCGATGTCAATCCGGGCGACACGACAGAGTCGCTCGAGCACCGGCCGGTCCGATCGAAGTTTGTCGCCGAGTGCGTCGTCCCCGACCACCAGCGCGAGGACCGGAATGGTAACTTCGGGTGTGACCCGGCAGGCCCGACGGAACTCGCCGACCGCCCGCAGGACCGTCCCCCATCGGTCCCACGCCGCCCACAGTTCGTCGTTCAGGATCGATCGGTCGACCCCGAGGAACGATCCCTCGAAGAGGCTCGTGCGCCCGGTCGTGAGCCTCCGCCAAATCGCCTCCGCCGTCTCGGGGGCGATCGGACCGAGTAGCGTGGCAAGGCTGCGTAGCACATGGAACAGGGTCCGAAGCGCCGCCCGCTTAGGGGGAGGAGCACCGGTAAGCCCGAGTCGGGGCCGGACCCACTGCCGGTACGCGGCGAGGTCCGTGTCGAGGAACCGTACGATGCGGCGGTGCACCGATGCAGGATCGAAGCGGTCGTAGTCCGCGAGGGCGAGTACCCTTGTGCGCTCCCACCGGGCGAGCAGGGCGCGGTCCTCGGTCTCGAGCTCGCCCAGGAAGCCCTCGATCGACTGAGTGAAGGTCGACAGCGTCCCCGCGTCGACCCCCATAAGGACCTCCCCGACGACCTCCCAGATGCGGGCGAGCCGGTCGCGTTCGATCCGGCACCGATCGGCGAACGAACCGGTCGACCGGTCGACCGAGGTCATCCGGACGAACGCACTGCGGACGGCATCCGCGCCATGGGTCGCGAGGAGTTCGCGAACGGGGACCTCGGGGATCGTTGGGAGCCGCGTGATCCCGATCTCCCCCAGTTCTCCCTCCAGGCCCGCGCTCGCCATGAGCTGGTGGACCACCGCGGGGACCCGCCGCCGCTCGCCGACGTAGAGGCGTACGGCGGCGGCCAAGGGAAACGGGTCGAACCGAGCCCAGGCCGAGAGGGCGCCGGCGGCGGACGGGAGGAGACGTCGTCGCACCGGATATCGCCGTCCTCCGCAGGGGCATGCGACCGGGCCGCTCAGCGCGTCGAGGCGCTCGCACCGCGAACATTCCAGAAGCGCAATCGCGTCGGGGTCATCGGGCCGGGAATTCTCGCTCACCGGCCAGGGCGCGACTTCCAATCGGTCGAGGGGCGGAGCCCCCGGCAAGAGCCGCGAGTAGTCCGCCCGCCGGGCCGGTGGAAAGCGGGAGGGTTCGAGACACCAGGCACGCCCCGGCACCCATAGGAGGGCCGAGCCGCAAATGGCGCAGTGAGGGACCCCGCGACGTACCCTCAGCTGGGCGAAGATCGCCCCGCCCTCCGCAAGATCGCGAAGGATGAACTCGCTGCCAGTCGCGAGGTCGAGACCGGAGTACTTGTGCATCAAGGTCAGGTCGAGCTGACCCCGGGGCGTGATGAGTGGCCAGCCGGTCACGCCGCGCTGATCGGCAATCTCCGCGTCCGTACTGCCGTGGCCGGGGACCAGGATCACGAGGCCGGTGCCCGTGTCCGTAACGTCGGGGACCGCGAGAATCGTTCCACCCGGAGGGTTGAGCGCTCCCCCCGAGGGAAACTCGTGTCGCAACGGATAGTCGTACGGCTTGCCCTCGAAGAACCGACCGGGGTGTTCCTCCAGGACTTCGAATGTCGTGCGTGGCATCCAGTCCCGAAACCGCTCGAGAGAGGAGCGGGAGGTAAGCACCAGCTCGTCCGTCTCTCCCCGACGGCACCGGGCCAGGACATAGGGGAGGTCCGGGTGAACGAGAAGGGCGCTCGTGCCCAGAAGTCGCCACGGCGCATCGACCCAGACGAGCGCGTGGACGGTTCGGCCGTCCAGGGCAAAATCGAACTGGACGATGTAGGCGTCTCCCTCTTCCTCCTGATAGATGAGGCGCTCCGGGCTACAAGCGGAGGCGCAGACGGGGCAGGCGCGGAGCGGGAGGTCGCGAGAAACGAGGATACCTCGGCGGGCGAGTCGTCCGACCATCGCCTCCACCCGAGCGTGCCGGCTTGCCGAGTCCCATGCGGTGGCACCGTCTCCGCCGATCCAGATCGCGAGCCGGTTGAACAGGTCCGATACCGGGGGAGGTCCGGCGCGTGCCGGCTCCTCCAGCCGGAGTGTCCCGACGGCGCGACGTCCGGCAAGGGCCAGCGACCTCGCCTCCACATCCGCGGCGACCGCACGGTACGCGACCAGCACCTCCGGTTCGCCCGGAGTGAACGTGCCTTCGAATTGGAGGACGAGAGGGCCCTCTCGAGCTCCGATCGCGCCACCTGCAGGCGGGAGCTGACGGGATCTCCAGACCCCTCGGGCCTCCTCCTCAATGGCCGCGGGGTCGAACGCACGTTCCGGCGGGACCATGGACCGATTGAAACCTGGCTTCTCGAGAAAGAATGTCGCGCCGGGCGGTTAAACCCTGCCCTGCCTACGCACGAACTCTCTCCCCGCGCGTCGGAAACCGTTAAGGGACCGGAAAGTTCCCCGCCATCCCGAGGACGCCCGATGGCCTGGACACAGCAGGAGGTTCGCGAGCTCAAAGAGGGCCGCTACATGCTGATCGACGATGAGCCGTGTCGGATCCTCAGCATTCAAACCTCGAAGCCCGGGAAGCACGGGGAGGCGAAGGCACGAATCGACGCGGTGGGCCTCTTCGATGGGTCCAAGCGCAGCGTCGTCTTCCCGGTCAAGCACAAGGTCCAGGTTCCGTTGATAGGGAAGCGCCAAGCGCAGGTGCTTTCGCTCACCGATACCGAGGTCCAGCTCATGGACCTCGAGACATACGAGACGTTCAGTCTCCCCTTGGACGCAGAGACCAAGGGCCAGCTCACTCCGGGGACCGAGGTCCAGTACCTCGACGCGATGGGCAAGCGTCGGATTACCCGGCCCTGAGTGGGCGTTTGCCTGGTCCGTTCCCATCGATTGCCGTCGGACGACCGTATCACCGACCTCCCGAGTTCCATCAGCAATTGACTTCCGGCGCGGGGGTGTGCGCCCTCGAGCGAGCCAAGAACTCGTCGGGGGATACCGTGCCTAAATCGGCCAGAGTACTCCGTGCCGAGCTACGTCTTGGGGGTCGGGAGGAATCCGTACCCGTGAATCGAAAGCGATACAGACTCTTTTTAGTCTGCCGACAGCAATAATATGGGAGACCCAGCATGGAATCGGTGACTGGGCACCCCGGCGTTGTTTGTCGGGATCACTCGAGTTAGGGGAGGAGGTACGACCGGTTCCGGAGGTGTAGGGTCGCTCCCCGGCTCCCGCCTGACCCGAATTCTGCAGGAAAAGGCGGAGGCGCTGAAGAAGCAGCGCCAGTCCGCCGAGGCTGCGGTCAAGGACCTCGAAGAGCAGATCGGGCGGCTCGAGACCCTGGGCATCGCCCCGACCGGGGCCGCCGATCGCCTCCAGGGAATCAAGGAGCTCCAACGCCGGTCCGACTGGGGCGGTGTCGAGTCCCAGGCGAAGACTCTGGCGGAATACATTGCAAAGAGCGTTCCGACCAACTTTGAGGATCGCCGCCGACACACTGTCGCCTCCCTCGCTCGGCTCTCCGGGATCGGGATCCCCGTACCCCCAGAGGTCGGGGCAGAACTCGACGCCCTCGCCCAGCCGCCCGCGGACGGGAACTGGGCGGGTCCGGTCGCCCGCCTCGCGCGCGTCGAGGAGATGCTTCGTTCAGCGGAGAAGGGCCACGTATCCCGTGCCCGAGACGGAGCGGAGCGGGTCGCGCGCTGGGCGGAGCTCCCGCCGGAGCGCCTCGCAGAATTCCATCGCGAGCTGGAGGCCGCGAGCCAGCCGGCGGCCGAGGGCGGACTGGCCCAGTCGCTCGAATCGATCGCTCGGTTGGTCCGTGAGGGATTGCCCGAGGCCGAACAACGACGGCGGCTGGTCCGGGACGGTGCGGCCACGCTCGTGGCTCAAGCGAAGGAGCACGGGGCACCCACCGCTCAGCTCGAAGCCTCGCTATCGGCCGGAGCCGATCCGGATCCGACGAAGTGGCCCGAATCGGTCGCGGCGACGGAACGCGCGATGCAAGAGGTCGGGGAGGCCCTGAGAGTTCGGTGCGCCCAGGCGCTTGAGGGCCTCGAGGCCTCGCTCGCTTCTGCCACGGAGTACGGCGTTGACACTACCGCCGCCCGCCAAACGATCGAGGAAGCGGTGGTCCGGATCGCGACCGCGCCGGCGCTCGAGGTGGCGCCGATCTTCGTCGAGGCTCGTCGCTCGGCCGAGGAACCGGTCGTCAATGTCATCGCCGGGCTCCTCGACGAGGTACGTCCCCGGATCGCCGAAGCACGTCGCCTCGGTCGGGATCCGAGCGAGGTCTTCGCGTCGATGAACCGGGCCCGGGAGGCGCTTCGGCTCAAGATCTATTCCGAGGCGTTTGCGGCGAGCCAGGAGGCGCTCGACCGAGTGACCAAGCTGACCGAGGACCTCGAGGCTGCGCGTGACGAATTCGAGGCCGTCGATGAGATGGTCGGCCGATTCCAGAAGGCCGGCTTCTCGCTCGAGCCGTTCGAGGCGTCGCTCGCGCGCATCCGCGCGACCCTCGGGCGGGCCGACGTGGCGGCGGCTCGGAGCCTCCTGCGCGAGCTCGTGGTCCAGCTCGGACGCGACGCGCTGCAGTACTTCCTCGGCCGGTGGAACCAGCTCGACAAGCTGCGGGCCTATGCACGGGACCGCGGGTTCCTCACCTCCGAGGTGGACCGGCACGTGATCGAGGCGCGCGATCGGCTCGACCAGGGAGATCTGGCCGAGGGAGGAGAGCGGGTCGCCGCGGCCGAGGTGGAGCTCCGCTCCGCGGCGGCCCCGTTCGTTTCGCGCCGGGTCCAGGAAATGGAGCAGGGGCTCTCCGACATTCCGGACGAAGCGCTCACCGCGCCCGTCCGCCGATTGCTCGCGGACGCGGACGTGAGCCTCCGAGTCAAGGAAGACCTCTACGCTTCGATCGAGAGCCTTCGCCGTGCGGAGCGGGACTTCTCGGCCGTCTTCGCCGCGCACGCCACGGCGCTGGTCGAGGTGCTCGAGTCCGAGCGCCGGGTGCTCGAGTCGATGGGCGGTCCGAGCGACGAGATCCAGCGCCAGATCGACGAGGTCCAGCAGATCTTCAACATGGGAGACTTCGTCAAGGCTTCGCGCGCCTCCCAGGAGATCCGAACACGGGCGCAGCAGCAGCAGCTCGTGCGAGGGGAGGAGGCCGTCTCCCACGCGAAGCTCTCGCTGGTCGAGCTCGAGACGATGGGCCTCGACCTCTCCCGATTCCGGACCCAGCTCGACGAGGCCCAGTCGTCCGCGCACGCGGGAAGGTACCTCGAGGCGTACCAGCGCGCGACCAAACTGGAAGAAGCGGCGACCCGGGCCCGCGCGGCGGGCCAGCAAGTCCTCGAAGGGATCGCCCAGGCCCAGGACGCTCTCGGCCGTCTTCGGAACTCCGGGCTCGACCTGGGACCGTACCATGACGCGATCCGGGGGGCCCGTCTCCAGTTCCAGAATCTCGAGTTCGACGCTGCGCAAGCCGCGGTGGAGCAGGTCCGAGAACGCCTCGCGCTCGAGGAGGCGAAGCTGGACACCAGTCGCCTCCTGACCGAGATCGACCAATTGATTGAGGACGGGAATCGCCTCTCGATCCCAATGGAAGCTTACCGGGCCCGGGTGAAGGAGCTCCGTACGGAGCAGCCGAGCGCTCCCCCCGGGGCGACCCGGACCGGCGCGTCGGCCCTCCACGAGGAACTGGTCGCCGTGCTCCGCCCGGTGCTCGAGGAGAACCTGCGCGGACTGGACCGGGACCTTGACATCGCACGAGCCGCCGGAGTCAACGTCGAGAAGATCCTGACTCCCCTGAGCGAGGCTCGGCGCCGCATCGCGCTTCCGTTGCCGACGGGGGCGGCCGCGCTCCTTGACACCGCGCGCGCGGAGTTCGTCTCCACGCGCGGGTTCGTCGAGCACGCCGAACGGATGGCGAAGCGGGCGCGCGAGGCGCTCGCCCAGGCCGATCTATTGCACGTCGAAGCGCTGCCGCTCCGCAACGGGATGGAACGGCTCGAGACGCTGCTCGCCCAACGGCAGTACGCCCGCGTCATCGAGATCGCGGGCCCGCTGGAGCGCGAGCTGCTCCAGGCGACGTACCAGCACGTGTCGAAGACGCTCGCCGGGTTCCAGGCGACCGTTTCCCGCCTCCGCCACCAGGGAACCGACACGTCGCTTGCCGAGAACCTCCTCCACCAAGCCCACACCGCGCTCGACGAGGGCCGGTCGGTCGAGGCCCTTCAGCTCGCGTCGAAGAGCGAGGCCGAGCTCGAACGTGCCGAACTCCAGCTCCGCCTGGCCGAGGGCTCGATCGAAGCGGCCGGCGGGGCGATCTCACGCGCGACCGCCGAGGGCGTGGTCTCGTCCTCCGCCTCGGAGGAGTTCGAGGCCGCGAAGGCGTCGTTCCGGGGACGCGAGTATCCCGACGTCCTCGAACACGCGATGACCGCCCTCGACTTCCTCGGGGTCGCCCGCGAGGGCCACCGCCGCGCGCGCGAGGCGATCGGGACCGCGGAGCTACAGCTTAAGGAAGCCACCGAGAACGGGACCGAGTCTTCCGAGGGCGTGGCGCGACTCGCAGAGAGCCGGGCGTTGCTGGGGTCCGGTCAGTACTCTGAATCGATCCGTGCGGCTCGCGAATCGACTGAGATGGGTCGCTGGGCGATCGAGCGCCTCTTCGCCGCTCCGCTCGGCGAGTTGCGCCGTCAGGTCGACAGCGGTCGGGCGGAGGGACTGACCAGCGAGATCGACCCGCTAGAGGCGGTGGTCAGCGACGCCGAGGCCGCGCTCCGTTCGAGGGACTGGGCCCAGGTACGGGACGGGATCCGGCGGGCCGAGACCGCCGGTCAGCGCATCTTCGATTCTGTCGTAGACGGGCGTTGGCGCGAGGTCGAGTCCGAGTTCGCCCGACTCCCCCCCGCCTCCCCCGACGAGACCGCGCGCCGGGAGGAGGTGCGTCGTCGTCTCGCCGAGGCTCGGGGTCGCCGAGATTACGCCTCTGCGCTCGGGATCGTCCGTTCCGAGCTCGACCTGGTGCGCCGGCGGCGGCACGAGGAGCTCGAAGGCCGGATGGCCGAGTTCAAGGCCCGGCTCTGGGTCGGCGAACGGCTCGGTATCGACACGACCCCCGTTATGCAGACCTTCAGCGAAGCGAAGGTCGCGGCCGATACGGGCCAGCTCGACGGCGCGGAGGCGTTGCTTGCCCGAGCGACCGCGTCGCTCGAACCGGCGGTCCGCGAGCCCTACGACCGACGGTTCAAGGAGCTCTCGACGGAGGTCACGTTCGCTCAAGAGGGCCTCCACGTCAGCGTAGGACCCGTCCGCGATACGCTGCGCCGGGTCGAGGAGCTCGATCACTCCGGCCACCTCCTCGATGCCGCGCGACTTCTTCTCTCCGCCGAAGAGGATCTCAACTTGAGGAAGTCGCTCCACCGGGAGCTGATGAACCTCCATTACCTGATCGACGCCGCGATCACCCGGGCGCACGAGCGGCAGCTCGATACGAGCGCCGCTCGGGCCCTTCTCAACGAATCGATCCGGCTGCGCGAGACGGACTACCCCGGCGCGCTCGAGAAGGCCCGGGAGGCGTTGCGAAAACTCCAGGAGGAAGGCGCGGTGGCCCCCGAGGGCACGACGGCCCAGGTAGCCGCCGCCGCGCAGTCGTTCTGGCCGTTCCGGCGACCTCCCTCCGAGCCTTGAGCCGGGGGAGTCGCGGCCGCGCTCGGCGCGGAGAGACCGTCAGCGACCGCGAAGGCGAATAAGGGTCTGAGCGATCGCGCGAGAAGGCGTCGGCGGTGGAAGCGTCGCTGAGCGGCGGTCCCACAGCGGCTCGGGGACGATGCACGTATGTCCCCGAGAACGCCAGACCACTCCCTGTTCTATCGACCTTCTGATGGGCAGAAGCAGTGTTCGCCCGGTCCGACGGGCACCGCCCTGAATTCCTAGGGTGGAAGGAACCCAGAGCCAATCGTGCCCGGCGGGGTGCTTGGAAGTCCGCGCGGCGGTCCGAGCCCGAGACGATCGTACTCGACCGTGTGCTTGATCCCGCGACGCCGCAGCAAGGCAGAGACCTGCTCGGTGACCTGGACGACCTCCTGGCACCTGGACGGCTTCGTGAAATAGAATTCGACCCGCTTCTCTTCAACGATCGGAAAGATGAGGCGAAGTCCGAACGCATCCTGGCGGTTGTAGCCGACGGGTTTGCGGTTCCCCTTGAGGTCGCGGAGATTCTCGTCCAGAAGGACCTCGGGAAGCAGCGGGTCCGACTCCTTCACGAACGGGCGGTTCATCTCGACGACCCGGCGGTGGATTTCGGGATAGACGCGGACAAGGTCGCGGTACGAGCGTTTGGAGTCGAGGAGGATGTGGCCGCTCCGCGCCTTGACGGGAGGACTCACGCCGTTGGAGAGCGTTTCCGGGCAGATAGGCCCTTCGGCCCATCGAGTCCCTTAGGGGGGCGGTCCCCTGACGGGCCCATGTCCGGTACACCGCTCCCCTAGGGTCCTCCCGCGCATGCGCCGCCCCAAGACGGCTTGGTCATGACCTCCCCGTTCGTTCCCGGGTACCGGACCATTCGGGTGATCAGCGCGACATTCGGACTCATCGTCCGCTCGCGGGGACTCGGCCGGAACATTGTCGCCAGTTTTCGATCGCTCGGCGGCGGGGAGATCGCAGAGTACACCCAGCGGCTCGAGCAGTCGCGACACGAGGCGACCTTCCGCCTCAAGGACCATGTGAAGAGCCTCGGAGCCAACGCGGTCATCTCCGTGTGATTCGACACCTCGGAGATGGGGGGAGATCATGAGCCAGGTGCTGGCGGACGGAACCGCGGTCGTCGTAGAGCCGGACCCGAAGCCGGTGACGGGCCTGTCGCTCCGGTGAGTCCAGGAGCGACGAAAGACTCAAAGGGGCCGCTCAATAGGGGCGGCGGGCGCTCCCGTAGTCTAGTGGTCAAGGATAGAGGCCTCTCGAGCCTCTGACGCGGGTTCAAATCCGGCCCGGGCCCTCCCGGACGGTGACAGTCCCGCCGGGAGCAGCCCCCACAGGGGGGAATACTCACCACAGGACCCACCGCGTCTACGGGTTGTCTAAAGGACTCGTTGGGGCCTGGGAACATAGACCTTCCGCCGGGGGCGGTGCTTGTTCACGTAGTCCCAGCCGTCGACCCCCGTCACGATCACACAACAGAAGAGAGGGACGGCGAGCACCTCGCCTGCGACCTGGGCCTGTACTGTGAACGTGATTGTCGACCAGAAGGCCAAGACGATGAAGCCGGTTAATTCGGCAAGGAAGAGCGCAAGGTACGCCCAGGCCCGTCGCTTAACCCTCGGGGACAAGCCTGCCTCAGCGTCGGCAACCAAGGCGCGCCCCGAAGAACGAGACGCACTGGAACTTCCCCTCGGAAGAGCGGGATGCTGTGCTCGGGCGGGGGTCAGCTAACCCACCTAACCCGCCTAACCCGGTCGTCCTTGACGGTGGGGTTAGCTGGATTAGCCAGGTTAGGTCACCCCTGCCTGAGCCAGGACCTGCTAACCCCGGCCTCGTCCCTACTTTACCTAAACCGGCCGAAGAGGACTTCGGCCTGACCGAGACCCGGGCGGCTCGGGCTCGGGCGCGACTTGAGCGAGGAGTCGACCCATGACCGGGGAGAACGTCGGGTGTATCATCTACGGCCGGGTAAGCACCACATCTCAGGAACTCGACGGCCAGGTCCGCGAGCTCGAGCAAGAAGCCGCGCGACGAGGACTCACGGTAGCGGCTCGCCACCTCGAGAAGGCCTCCGCGACGGGACGGATTGAACGGGCGGAGTACGACCGCCACCTTCGAGACGCGGTCGATCCCCCCCGCCCGTGGACCCATCTTCTCTGCTGGGCGCTCGACCGGTTCAGCCGTGAGGAGACGTTTACCAAGGCGACCAGGGCAATCCTCGACCTCGAGAGGCTCGGCGTTCGGTTCCACTCCTTGAAGGAGCCGACGCTCGACACGCCCGAGGACGGGCGCCCAAACCTCGGACGGGACGTGCTGCTCGCCCTCCTCCCGGTGATCGCGTCTTTCGAATCGAAGCGGAGAGCGGAGCGGGTCCGCCTCGCCATGCGAGAGATCAAGGAAAGCCGACGACGGACCCGCTCTGGATGTCCGCCCGGCCGGCCGAGGAGAGTGACGCCCGAACTGGCGGCCCGGGTCCGGGAGCTCCGTGCGCGAGGTCTACCTTGGAAGACGGTCGCGCAGCACGTCGGCCTCCCCGCCGGGACGTGCCGGAAGGTCGGACCAGCCCCGTCGCTCCAAACAGGTCGTGCGGAAAACGGTTTGACGGGGTTTCGAGCACCCTTGATAGTCAATCTCGTCGCTCCCCGGCCCGCAAGGTGCCGAGTCTGAGCGTAAGCTCGCTACCCGGTATCTCTACCCGACGGGTGCGATCGACATTCGCACGTTGAAAATAAGAATCTTGGAAGAGGTTGTCCCGGATCGGACGGGTTGGGGATCTAGCTGTGCAACCCGGTCCTATGGCGCCCCCGCAGCCACCGTCGACGCGCCCTCGTTGGTCGCTACCGGTCCGGCCGCCGTCTGATACTCGGTGAACGAGCCAGTACCCGAGAAGGAGAGGTCGACCCAAGTCCCACTCGCAACCTCGCTCGGCGGAGTCCCGGACACATATCCGTAAACGAGCCACGCCGTTTGGTCGCAAGATATCCCTCCACTGGTGATCTCCATGACCTGATCGAAGCCGCCGGAGTAGCTTCCGTAGCCGACGACTGGCCAGGGAACCCCACAGAGGTACGGACTGGAGTACAAGGTACCCTTGAATGTGTACGAGTTCGAGCACGGCGAGGTCGACTTCCCAGTGAAGTGGTAGTCGTTACCCGTTTGCTGGTTGTCGTACCAGTACCCCGCAAAACAGTTCTTGGACGTCTTCGCCGTCACCGACGCCGGTTGCGCGGAAGTGGGCTTACCAGGGGCTGTACCGGCCGGCGCACCATGAGTCGCCGGCCCGGCTGCCGTCTGCGTCAAGGTGAACGAGCCAGTCCCCGAGACCGATAGATCCTGCCAAGTCCCGCTTGCCGTCTCGGAGGGCGGAGTCCCGGAGACGTATCCGTATTGGACGAACGCGGAATCGCCGCAAGATATTCCCCCACTGGAAATCTCCACCGTTATCTCAAAGCCGCCAGAGTAACTGCCGTAGCCGGCCACTTTCCAAGGAGTTCCGCAGAGGTAGGGGCTGGAATAGAGCGTGCCCGAGAAGCTATACCCGTTCGAGCACGTCGAGGTCGACTTCCCAGTGATCTGGTAGTCGTTCCCGTAGTTGTCATACCAATACCCCGCAAAACAGGTCTTCGACACTTTCGCAGTCACCGCCGCCGGTTGCGCGGATACCGCCGGAAGCGCCGTGAGCGTCACGGCCAAAATCGCTCCCACGATCACCGCCACCGCTAGATATTTCGCTAAAGACCGCATGGTCCCCGTCAGGCGGAAGGTTTAGTAATACAATATACCTTTCATCTGCGAAATACGTAACCAACAATAAACTTCGACATCGGTAGCGCTTGTCGGACACTCACCATCTGAAGGGGGTTAGATAGAGCGCTCCTACTTTCGGTAGAGGGATTTCGATTCGATTCGGCACCTGCTATCCCTACAGTACAGGACCAAATCGCAATCGCGGTTCAAAAATAGGTATTCCCCCCTACGCGGGGCAATACCCGCCGGGAGCACCTCTGCCATCTCTGACTGGATGCCGGTTCCCTCGACGGTCGCCCAAGCTTTTGAAGCGCACCGGGATTCCGCGGCCGTGGGCCCTCGCTACGTCGTGGTGATATCGGAACCCGACCCTGTCGCTCCCCGTGTGGCCCGCGAGTGGGGCACCCCGCCCGCGACCGGGACTCACGTAGAGGGAGCCCCGCTACGAGACCTCGGAGAAGGACGCCTGGTGCTCCGGCGCGCTGGCTGGCACATCCACGACGAGGGCCTCGATCGACATCTCCCGGCAACGCTGCGAGAGGCCCGACCGACGCTCATCTTTCCATCGATCCATCGGAGTGAGCAGAACGTCGCTTGTCTTACGACGCATCCGCTCGGTAACCTCGGTCCCACGGCCGACTTTGGCGGGCGACCCAGGACGGTCGTCCCTACTGATTCGCGGGCGATGGCATCGGTCCTCCGACGGTTGTCCGAGCTGGGGGCGGTAGAAGGCCTGGGGGCGACGTTCGAATCGACCCACCACGGTCCGGAGCTGGGTGTGCCGGCGTTCTTCGTCGAAATTGGATACGGAACAGCTCCCGAGGCACCGACGTCAGCCGTTCGCATCCTCTCCCGCGCGATCCGGGAGTTCGAGCCGGACCCGGGTGATAAGGTCGCGATGGGGGTGGGGGGCGGTCACTACGCGCCGCATTTCACGGAGCTCACCCTGCGCCGGCGCTGGGCGTTCGGCCACATCCTCTCCCGACACTCTCTCGATGCGGTCGACGCGCCCACGGCCCGGGAAGCGTACCGGGCGACGCTCCCCGCGGAAGGGATCCTCTACGCTCGGGCCGCCGACGCCGAGCACGCGGCGTTGCAGGGACTGGCGCCGCGACTCCGCGACGCCGAGGCGGAAAGCCGACCGTCTGGATCAGGAAAGGGCGAGGCTAGCGGCGACGCTCGCTCTTCTGGTACATGATCGCACCGGAACGGTACACCGCTTTGCCGAGACGGAGAGGCTGAGAAGGGGAGAGCCCGGGCGAGCGTTCCGCGAGCATCAACGACTCGATAACCTGGCGGAAGAGCGCGCTCTGGTTCAGCTCCGGATGCCGCGTGAGGAATTCGGCCTCCTCCGGGGTGATCGTGATGTTCTTTCTCAGCATTCCCTGGGCCGGCTGGTTCTCGCTCGAACGGAGCCGCATGGCCGGCCGTACTACGAAGACGTATAAGTGTGTATTGGTGCGCAATGGCCCCTGGGGACTGGATCCGACGTATTAGATTCAACGCGCGCGGGTCGGCCCGGCTATGATCGTGACGGCCGATGCGGCGTCGAGAGCCGACGACGCGGCTTCCTGGACCTCGGACGGACGAACCGAGCGAAGGACCTCGGGCCATCGCGCCCAGTAGTCCCCGGGGAGTCGATGGTACGCGACATCGACCGCGAGGTCGTGGGCCTCCGCGGTCGCCTCGAGAGCGAGAGGGATCTCTCCGATCGCGCTCTCGCGGATCGTGGTAAGCTCGCCGGCGGGGACCGGCGAGCGTTCGAGTCGCCGGGCCTCGTCCTTCAGGAGGGGGACTACCCTTCGCCACCGGTCGGGGCCCGTGCCGGCCTGAGCGAACCAGTACCCTCCGAACCGCATTGCTTCGAGTTCGCTCGAAGCGTGATAGGCAAGCCCCCGACGCTCGCGGACCCGCTGGAAAAGCCGGGAAAGTAGGGGACGACCCCCCAAGATCTCGTTCGCGAGATACGTGGCCGGGTAGTTCGGCGCGGTCCGCTCGATCGACCGTCCCCCGACCCGGATCTCGACCTGAGTCCGGCCGGGAAGGGCGACCACTCGTGCCTTGCGCGAGGGGGCCCGCGCGCGGGGGAAGGACAGCGCCGGCGGATGGGCCGTCGGGAAATCGCGGAATACCCTTCGTGCCTCGCGCCCGATCACGGGAAGCGAGGCGGGGGCGGTCACGACGAGCGCGGCCTCTCCGCTCGAGTAGTGCTCTCGATGGAACCGCAGGAGGTCCGAGCGAGTGATCCGCTCGGTCGTGGCCGGGGTTCCGAACCCGGTCTTTTCGTACGGGTGACCCCGTGGGAATAGGGCTCGAAGGAACTCGAGCTCTACACGATGCGCCGGCTGCCCGGATTCTCGCAGTTGCCGTTCCCGGATCTGGCGCCGGGCGCGCGCGAGGTCGGCCGATTCGAACCGCGGGCGAAGAACGACGTGGGAGAGCAGGGTGAGCAACCGAGTCCACTCGCCCGCCGGCCCCCAGATGGTGATTTCACCGGACTCGGGCGCAGACTGGTGCGAGAGCATCGCGCCCGCTCGGTCGAGGACGCGCGCGAGCTCGACCCGGTTGTACGGACCCGCAGCGCTCGTCATCAGCTGGTTGACCAGGCGGGCCGTCCCCTCACGTCCGGGCGGGTCGAACCCCCACCCCGCGGGGCCGATGTACGTGATCGAACAGCTCGCGGCTCCCGCGGGAGGCGACTGGCAAACGAGTCGGAGATCGTCTGCCTCTCCCTCATACTCGAGCCGAAGAGGCTTCATGGGATCACCCATGGTGGCCCTCCCCCGACGGCTCGAACCGGACGACGGTGCGCGAGGACACTGCGAAAAGTTCGCGGGCTCGCTCCGTTACCTCGGACGGCTTGACGCGCAGGACCTTTCGGTAGACCTCGTCCTCCAGTCGAGACGAGTCGAGCATCGAGAAATACCCCAATCGGAAGCCGGTCCGGGACGCGCCTTCGTAGGAGAGGGCGGCACCACGGCGCATCTTGATCCGGACCTCCGCCATCTCGGTGGGGGTCGGGCCCTCCCGAGCGAGGCGTTCCGTCGCGTGGTCCACCGCCTTCTCGATTCGATCGAGCGAAACTCCCCGGGCCGCCTGAACCTGGACCGTGAAGAGCCCCGGGTGGAGCCGGGGGCGCCACTCGCTCACGGCCCGGACCGCGAGCCCAGGATCGACCAAGGCTCGATAGAGCCGGGAGCTCGGGTGCTCCCGGGAGCGCCCCCACCCCGACGCCGGGGAGAATAGACCAGTCTCGCCGCCGAGGAGGGTGTCGAGCACGAGAATGGAAGGGGTGGTGGCGTCATCGACCGCGGGCGCGCGCCACCCGACCTCGAGGTAAGGCGTGGTCCCCGGGCCCGAAAGCTCGGTGCGCCGCTCCCCGGCCGACGGGGGCTCGACTATCCGAACTGTCGGGTCCTCCCCCGTCTCGGGGAGCGAGGCGAACCGCCGGCGGATTTCTTCGGCGGTTGGCGAAAGGCCGAACCCGCCTGACACGACAAGCACGGCATTACGGGTCCCGTAGAACCTCTGATAGTACTGGCGGAGCTCCTCCGCCGTCAGGCGTTCGATATCCTCCCGTCGGCCGAGCGGGTCCCAGCGGTAGGGGTGGAAACGGAACGCGAGCTGGAACAGTTCCTCCTCGACCCGGAACTCCGGCCAATTCTCGTTCCCTTCCCGCTCGGAGTGGATGACTGTCCGTTCTCGAGCGACCTCCTCTGGGGTGATCGAAGCGCGGGTCATCCGGTCGGACTCGATGTCGAGCGGAACGGAGAGGTGCTCGCGGGGCACCGTTGTGAAGTAGGCGGTGAAATCCGTGCTCGTGAACGCATTGATCTCACCGCCCACGCTCACGACCGCCCGGTCGATCGCCCCCTTGGGATAACGTGGGGACCCCTCGAAGAGCATGTGCTCGACCCAATGGGAGGCGCCGGTGATGCCCGGCCACTCGTTCTTCGAACCGACCCGGTACCACACCCAGACGCTCACCGTCGGACTCGACGGGAGGGGAGCGAGGAGCACTTCGAGCCCATTGGGGAGTCGAAACGAGTGAACCCGAGGACGTCGGACTCTCGGGCCCACCATCGGGGCGGGGGGAGGTCGCCTGCTTAAAACTTCACGGCTGGACCGCAGAGAAGCAGAGCTCGGAATTCCGGGGCAGGCGTGGACTCCGTCGTCCGGGCCTGAACGGCGTGGGCACCCGCTCCCTCTACAGATTCAGGCCCTCGTTCAACCGAGGCGCTCCGAGCCCGATGGGTCAAAGAGAGGTCCGCATGGGTCGCGCCGGTGACCGTGAGATGCTCAGGAATCCGGCTTCCAACAAGGGGGAACTACCGTCAGATCGGATTGGCGGAGGTGGAGCTGGCGCAAGCCGCGCGGATCCGGAGCGTGTGGCCGGGGCGGGACGAAGAGCGTCATATTTCCGGTGACCCCGGCCGATGGAAGATTCTCGATGGTCGTCGACCGAATCGTGGATGGGAGTACCGGGAGGAGACTTGCCTCGTACAGCACCACCTCATGCTTCCGGCCGTAGACGCCCGCCAGACGCCGGGCCAGGGTGTGCAACCCCGACCGCGCGGGACGCTGCCCATAATTGAGATTCCCGACGACACCGGCCTGCCAGATCACCAGCGCGCTCGAGGGGTCGAACCGACGTCGGTAGATCAGGAAGTCTGTGGCCTCGTAGCTCTGGCATCCGGACCGAGCGGGATCGACCCCGAGCTCGGAGAACAGACAGTCCTCGGCGGAGATACCGGGGAGCATGCGCGCGTCGATCCCTTCGAGCCTCGCCCTTCGGATGGACTCGTGGGACGGGTAGACGAACACCCCGGGGTGGCCGTAGAAAGCAGCGCAAACTCTCCGACCCTCACGCGCCGGTGCGAGAATCGTCTCCACCATGCGCTGGTACGCGGCCATGCGCGGCTTCCCCGGCGCGTAGCAGGAGGCCAGGGATCTCGCCGTCGGTTTCAGACGTTTAATCCACATTTCCGATAGTGCATCCGAAATCAGATAGAAGACCTTCTCCGCTTGTGCAATCTCCTCCCGCGCTTCGGGGGTCAAGTGCAACGCCGCTTTCAGCCCGGTCCCCACGACGACCAGTGAGCCTGGCCCGCGGCGCCTCGGAGAGTCCGGGGGCCGGGACCGTGACAAACGACCCTCCGGCGGACTCGAGACTCGTGGGAGCTCTTCGCAAGATTCAGGAGCGCTTCGCCTTCCGCCGTCGGCGGCCCTCACGGACCCCCGTCGCGGTCATGACGTGTGCGCCGCCCGCCACAATTTTCCAGAGCTTCTCGTGGTCTTTACCTATGACGGCCTTGATCGTGATCTCATCGAGGCCGAACCGCCTCATCTCTGCTCCCGGGCGCCGCTCGAATCTCTTTCGCGCCGAACGAGAGGTCTGTAGGCACAGAAGGAACGCCATGAGCTTCTCGGCCTTCGTCGCCATGCGCGCAAGGACTAAGTCCGGCTATAAACGGATTGGGCCGAACACCAGAAAACTGGCTTCCACTCTGCGGCACCCTCGAGACTTACGATTCGAGTGGACCCCTCGGGTGCCCGCCTGAATCATGGGCGGCATGGTCGCGGCCCCCGGTTCGGTGCGATCCTTTCTCCCGGGTCCCAAGCGCGGGCCGGTGCCACGCTTGTGTGGTAGGAAGATGGAAGTGCTCGAGGGCCCCAAGGAACCGTGGATCATCTCGGATAGGATCTAAGTAGGGCAACTGGTAGTGAGCCCAGAAGTACGTCTCCCCGTTCCGAATATCCTGCTCGAGGTGCGAAAGGGCGTCTTCGATGCGTCCGGTCTGCGCGTAAGCTTGAACCACGACCAGGGGTGACCGGTACTCTGACTTCTCCCTTCGTTCCCAAGCGGCTAAGGAGGCGGAGACTCCCTCCCGCTTACCCAACCAGGCGCGGAAGACCGCATGCGCGAGCTGAGAAGCGGGGTCGGTCGGGTGACGGATTTGCCGGTCCACGCGCTCCGCATCCAGAGGCCGTCCGACGTAAGCGTAGACCCAAGCGAGAAGGCTGAGCGACTCCAATTCATCGTGAGGCTCGCCCCGTACGCTCTCGACCAACCCTTCGGCGAGGCGAACGGCCTCGTCCCAGTCTCCCTTGAGCGCGAGGAGGATGACCCCTGACCTCTTCGCAAGAAACCACAGCGGATCCAACTCGAGTATCTCCTCCAGCTCGTCCTTGGCCTCGGAGTACCGCTGCAGAACGGTGAGTAACGACCGATACCAGAAGTGCGCCGTCGAGTCGCTGGGATTGATTTCGAGCGCTTGTCGGAATTCCGCCTCTGCACTCGACCAGTCGAAATCGACCTGCATCAGGAGGTTCCCCCGGGCCGTGTGCGCATCCGAAGATCTCGGGTCGATCTCGAGGGCGCGGTCGACGTGCTGTCGCGCCTTGGCGGAGGCCTCCTTTCCCTCCTGCGTCACACCCCCGATGGCGAGGAGGTGGTTGGCCAGCGACGAGTGAGCGGCCGAGAACCGCGGATCCTGCTGGATCGCCTCTTCGAAGTACGCGGTGGCGTCCTGCCCGGGATGCAGATGCTGACCTACCCCGGGAGAGAACCTCCGGGAGGCTTGGATTCCTCGCAGGTAGAGGTCGTACGCCGCAAGATTGGAGGTAGGTCGCTCTCGGACCGCGCTCCGGTCCGATCCGAGCACTTCCAGTTTCATTGCGCTCGCCGTCCGTTCGGCCACCTCGGCCTGAATGGCGAAGATGTTCTCGAGCTTACGGTCGTAGATCTCGGCCCATCGGTGTTCCTCGGAATGGACGTCGATCAACTGCACGGAAATGCGGAGCTGATTACCCGACTTTCGAACGCTCCCTTCGAGCACGGAGGTCACGCCGAGTTCGTCCCCTATCTCTGCAATTGGCTTCGCTGAGCCCTTGTAGCGGGCGACCGATGTCCTCGCGATCACACGGAGCCCGCGGATCTTCGAGAGGACCGAGATCAGCTCCTCGGTCAGTCCGTCAGCGAAGTAGTCGTCCTTGGGATCCGGACTGATGTTGGCGAGGGGCAACACCGCGAGACGCGGGATCGAGGGACGCTCGGGGGGATGTTCGGGTTCCGTCCCGGGAAGAACGAGCCGATAGGCCACCAGCGGATCCCGGACCCCCTTCAGGAGTCTCGGCGCGAGACGCTCCAGCGGGAAGTTCAGCTTGTTCCGCACCTGATCCACGATCTGCTCCGAGAGGCAAATCCCCCCGGGGTCGCTAATCGGAAGGAGTCGCGCGGCGATATTGACCGAATCACCGAAGATGTCGCCGCCGACCTCCTCCACGTCGCCGATGTGGATCCCAATCCGTAGAAGGATCGGGGAGGCGGGAGACTTGGAGTTCCGATCTCTCATCCGACTCTGGATCTGGATAGCGCATTCGGTCGCCTTCAGCGCGCTCTCAAACTCGACGAGGAAACCGTCCCCCGTGGACTTGATCTCACGACCGCCGAACGGCTTGAACAGCGGGCGAACGATTCTTTCCTGTTCCCGTAACCGGGAGAGCGCCGCGGCTTCGTCGGCCTGTGCGGACGCGGTGTATCCGACTAGGTCGGTGTACATGATGGCGGCGAGACGCCGCGCCATGTCGGAAGGGTGCACGGGCGTCAGGTTAGATTATACCTTGGTGAGCTCCCTCATCTCGATCGTGGATCGGGCTCCGATCGGATCGGAAGGGCCGCGCCGTCGTCTTTGAGCTTCAATCGGCCCGATCCCATGTCGATGGTTCGGATCAATCACGAGCCTCGAGAAAACGACTCGCGCACCCTCAGCTAATGAGCGCCGGTAACCTCGCCGCGTACGTGGACTCGTCCGCCCAAACGCCACCGGATTCCGCTCCTCCGGAGGGCGATCGAGACCGGTCGCCCCCGCCATCTTCGACCGAAGTCTGCTTGCCTCTCCACCAGTCAAGAGACAGGGATGAGCTGGTGTCGGTCCTGGAGAAGATCGAGGATGACCTCCACCCGGCGAAACCGAAACTCGCTCAGAAGTTGATCCTGGATGAGATTGAACATTTCTTCAACTCGGTGAATGACGATCTCAAGAGCCTGACCACCCGAGCGGGTACGATTCTGAGTATACTGATTGCCGTGGACACGGCACTGCTGGGGGTTCTCGCGATCACCACCCGTCCCCCTTATTGGGTGATTCTCGCCCCGGGCGTTCCTCTGATCCTCGCGGTAATCGCATCCGCTCGGCTCTTCGTCGGCTATAAGGTAGTCGCGTCACCAACGATCGAAAGTCTGAACGAGCTCGCCGATAAGCCGGAGGACAAGGCCATTTCGAGGCTGATTCAGAATTATGAGTCGATGCTAGTCGGCGGAAAGGGAACGTTTACTCAGATTAGCAATCGGGCTCTTCCGAGGTACCCACGTGAATCGGCCGGCTTTGATCAGAGTCTGAAACTCGACGACGGATGGCGCTTCTATGTAGTCCAGAGAGGAGAGCCAAAGACCTTCCCCGGAATTCTGGCGGTACTCCGAAAGAAGCAATTGCTCTTTGACGCCTCGGTAATACTACTTGGAATCACCCTTGTACTGGTCGTGGCGGTATCCCTGGCGGTCTACGTCGTATAGCATTGTGGCAACCGTTTGACGTTTGAGAAGGCCTCGTTAGAGTCGCTGTTTGCGGTCCTGTAACGTGCCCCACTCTCGCCTTGGAGCGGAATTCTTTCCCGGAGGGGCTCAGGACCCGTTCGGTGGTGTTCGCGGAACCTTCCAGTGCTTTTCCGGACCACAATGGCCTTGCCGCAGTTTCTTGATGCTAGTCTACCGGCTTAGTCGTGACTATCGCAGTCTTGTGGAGGGGGAGTGAGGCGCACTGAACACCACAACCGTTAAGCGAGAGGCGCCGCCATCGCTCGGCGTGCGAGCCGAGTTCCGGCTAGTGCGCCCGGCGAATCTCGGGGTCTCGTTTGTCGGAACCATCGTCGGCGGGCTCGTCGCGAAGGGGCTGGGAGTTTCGGTGGGCCCGACACTCTGGGTCTACCTCGTCCTGGCCGGGCTGTCCACCGCCTGCGTCACCGCGGCCGGAAACGTGCTCAACGATGTCCTCGATGTCGAGGGAGACCGGACGAATCACCCGGATCGCCCGCTCGTAACAGGGGAGGTCACGGTCGACCGGGCGAAGGGCCTGGTGGTCGGGCTGTTCATCGTGGGCCTGTTTCTCGTCCTGCCGGTCGTCGCAGTGGCGCCCCTCGTCGGCTGGATACTGGGCGTCGCGGTGGTCTGCCTGCTCGCCTACGAGTTCCTCCTGAAGGCCCAGGGCTTCGTCGGGAACCTGGTCGTCGCGTTCCTGACCGCGATGGTGTTCCTCTACGGAGGGGCGGCGGCCGGGAACGCCGTACTCCTGCTTCCGTTCGCGGGGATGGCATTCCTCGCGACGCTCAGCCGTGAGGTCATCAAGGACATGGAAGATGTCCGGGGGGACGTCGGACGAACGACACTTCCGATGGCCTACGGACTTCCGTTCTCCAGCCGGCTCGCCCAGCTGAGCGTGGGGGCCGCGATCATCTTCAGCTCTGTGCCGCTCCTGTGGTTCGTATCCGTGACCTCGGCCGCCGGGATTATCTACCTCGGCTTGGTCGCCGTCGCCGACGTCATCTTCGTGGTCTCGGTGGTCTACCTGCCGGGCCGGCTGCACTACGAGCAGACGATGAGCAAGGTGGCGATGACGGTGGCACTGTTCGCCTTCCTGGCGGTGGCGTTCCGGTGAGCGCCCGTCCTTCCGGCGAAGGGGCGCACGGCCGGGTCGAGCAGTACCTTGCCAATCGACTGACCGGCGGGCCGCTGCACTTCACTCTCATCGACCCAGATAAGTCCCCCGGCTCCCGGGCCGCGTCGATCGCCCGCGGCGCCTGGGCTCTTGGTAGCCATCTCATTCTCCTCGGGGGATCGACCGGGATCTCGCCCGAGGTGATGGGGACCGCCGCGCGCGCGGTCAAAGCAGCCGTGCCGGTTCCCGTCGTCATTTTCCCTCAGGGGCAGTCGTCGATCTCCTCCGAGGCCGACGCGGTCCTGTTCATGAGCCTGCTTAACTCGCGTAACTTGGACCTGGTCATCCGTGCCCACGCCCGTGCCGCCCCCTTGATACGCTCGATCGGTCTCGAACCCATCCCGATGGGGTACCTTGTCATCGCCCCCGGGATGCGGGTCGGAGAGGTGGGCGAGGTCGACGTCGTTTCGCGCGACGACCCGGCGGTCGCCGCCGGCTTCGCCCTCGCCGCGCAGTACCTGGGGATGCGCTTCGTCTACCTCGAGGCTGGTTCCGGGGCGCCCGC
>JASHQX010000062.1 GCA_030038895.1 Thermoplasmata archaeon | reverse complement strand
TGCCGCATGTTCGACCCCGCCGCCGGATCCCGCGGATCGACGTGGTGAACCTCCGACGAAGGCTGCCGTCGGACGCCGGTCGAGATCTCCGGGGACGTCCCAGGCGTGTTGCCGATAGCGCTGTTCGTATGGTACGGTCCTCAAACGTGCGCCCGCGCCCGACGCAGAATGAGGAAGACTTTCGAGGGGATTCCCTCTATGGGGCTAGCCCACGGGCGCGGTCCTGTAGCTTCTCGCGGTCGTCCTTCTCGTACCGATTGAGACCGTCGCGTACGGCGTGCAGCTCCTCTTCGCGGTGATGATTCTCTCCGTGCACGTGCGCGTGGCCCGTGAGTACCGCGCGCGTCAGCTCGTTCGAACCGATTGGTGTGAACACGATCGCAGAAAACGGACTCTCATCCGTAACCGACGCTCGTTTCTGAACTGTTCAAAACGATTCTCAAGCGAGGGTTGATTAACCGGACCACGGTGGGGGTCGCATGAGAACCTCCGTACACTGCTCAGAGCGGAGGTCTCTCACCTGGGTCGGTCTCACGGTTTTGGGCGTCTCCGCCCTCCTATTGATTCCTATTGCGCTCGGCACAACGGGCGGAACTGCTTCGACGAGGGGAGCGCCGACCCGGCTCGGGCCAACCCCGGCCGCGGTTTCTTTGGGATCTCACGTCACGGTCGTCAACAGCTCGGCCGACGACTGGCCGGAGCTTCACCGAGCTCCGAACTTGACCGGCGACGTTCCGAACAGCCCCCTCTCTTCGACCAACGCCGGGACTCTCGGCGTGGGATGGGCGACTGACCTCTACGGCCCCGCCCTAGATTCACCCGTGGTCGCGTACGATGCCGCGCTCGGCGAGACCCTCGCCTATATCGGGACCGACAACGGCAACGTGCTCGGGATTAACGTCGCGACCGGGCAGATCGTCTGGGGCGACTGGATCGGAGCTGCGGTTCGATCCACCCCCCTTGTGAACAATGGGTCCCTTTACATCGCGACCTACACGACCGATACGGTCTACAAATTCAACGCGACCACGGGAGCGGTCGACTGTTCCCTGGTCAACTCTGACCCGTTCGAAGCCACGCCGACCTTCGCGACGCCCCCGGGCGGGGTACCCACTCTTTTCCTGGGTGGTCTGGACGTCGGGAGGTCAGCCGCGTTCCTCGCAATCAACGCCGCCAATTGCCACGTCGAGTGGAGGTTCACGGGGTACAATCGAACCGCTGGTTCGTGGGACGCGGCGTCGTACGCGCTGACGAAGGCGGGCGTACCTCTCGTGATCTTCGGCACGGACAACCCGGACTCCTCAGTCTACGCCCTCAATGCCCGGACGGGCAAGGAGGTATGGCGCTTCCAGTGCTACAATCCCGGGAACGCGGACGACGACGTGGCAGCGGGCGCCGCGATCACGGCTCCGGGGGTGAATGGCTTCGCGCAAGGGGTGGCGTACGTGACGAACAAGGCGGACCGTGCCTACGCCCTCCAACTCAACAACGGCGACCTCCTCTGGGAGACCAATTTCGCCCCGCAATCCGAGGGCGGAGTGGCCCGGTCCACCCCCGCCATTGACGGGACGAACGTGGTCTTCGGCTTCTCGCAAGGACTCTTCGACCTCAACGCGCTCAACGGCAGCGTGAACTGGGAGTACATCGACCCAACCCACTCGGAATCGATTGCGGCCCCGGCGATCGCCGGGACGAACGGCACCGCAATCGCCATCACCGCGGACGTCGGCGGCTCGCTCGATGTCGTCTCAATGGTCGGGGCCACCCAGCTGTACACGGACTCGCTCGGGTCGTACGACACCGCGTCGGTCGCGCTGTCCGGGTCGAACCTCCTGGTGGCGACCTCGGGGGGCGAACTCTACGATTTCGTCCCCGGCGGAGGCAACGACGTGACCCCCCCGTCCGCCTTGATCACCTCGCCCACCACCGGAACATTGCTCGCGAACCCGAACGGCAACCTCACGATCTCGGGGACGGCGAGCGACCCGGTGGGCGTCGCGGCGGTCGAGGTCGCAGTCCAATCGAACGGGACGGGTGGCACGTGGTGGGACGAAGCGTCCTTGTCATGGTCTCCGGGCCCGGTCGACGCCCTCGCCCAGCTCGGCAGTCCCGACGCGACCTCCTCACTCTGGAGTTTCTCCTTCCCAGTCCCCCGAGGCGGAGGGACCTACTCCGTGACCGCGTACGCGGTCTCCGTCTCGGGACAGTCATCGCCTCCCGCCTACGTGGAGTTTGCAGTCAACTACAGCACAACGGGCCCGTACCTCGCGGTATCGAACTCTTTCGTTGCCCCCGGCGGCGCCTTCAACGTAAGCGGTGGTGGCTTCGGTGCCTCCGAGAAGGTAGAGATCGACGTCCACGGAAAGACCCTGGCCACGGCCGATACCACGTCGACCGGCGTGCTGCCCTCCACTCGGGTGGTCCTCTCGGGTAACACGGCATTCGGCCAAACCTCAGTGACCGCAACGGGCATGACCTCGGGCGCAACAGCATCGGCGGCCATCACGGTGACCAACAACTGGGATCAAATGGGATACGGCCCCGGCCGTGTGGACTTCGAGCCGGACGACCAGCTGCTGGACTCGTACATATTCCCCGGGTCCGGTCAATGGATCGACGTCGCGTGGCACTTCGATGACGATGGCGTCCCGATGAACGCGAGCCCCGCGATTGTCGACGGCGTGGTGTACGCGGCCGACACCGCGGGCCAGCTCTTCGCCCTCGCCAGCTACAACGGGGGCCTCCTCTGGACGTTCACGCTGGCGAGCGGTGCGGCGATCGATGGCTCACCCGCCGTCGACGCGGGGTTGGGGCTCGTGATCTTCGGCGCGAACGACGGCACGGTGGACGCCGTCTATCTCGCGAACGGGACGCTCGCCTGGTCAGCCTCGCTCGGAGGGGATCTGAGGGCCCCGGATCTGAGCGGCGACACACTCTACGTCACCACGAGCTCCGGGACGGTGGCCGCCCTTTCCGCCGCGAACGGATCGGTCCTCTGGTCGGTGAAGGAGTCGAGTGGGATCGGCGGGGCGCCGTCCTTCAATAGCTCGGCGGCGCTCCTCGTGGTCGGCGAGACGAACGGCGAAATCCTCGGGTTGAATGCCGGGACCGGTGCGACCCGGTGGACGTACGCAACCTCCGGCGCAATCGAGTCGGCGGCGCTGATTGACGGGGGGACGGTGTACGTGGGCTCGATGAACGGGGACCTGTACGCGCTCAACCAGGCGAACGGGAACCTGCTCTGGTCGTACGCGACCGGAGGCGGGATCGCGGTAGCCCCCAGCCTCGGCGTGAAGGACCTCTTCGTGGGCTCGGATAACGGCAAGTTCTTCGTCATCAAGTTAGACGACCACAGACTGAGATTCAGTGACGACTTTGGTTCGCCCGTGGTCGGGATCGCGTCGGTTGCCGGTGTCGAAGTCATCGAGACCGCGAACGGCTACGTCCACGCGGCGAAGACGATCATCCACAGCGGGACCTGGAGTTTCGAGACAGCCGCGGGCCTCGCCAGTAGCCCGGTCATCCTGGACGGCGCCGTGTTCGTGGCGGCGGGCGACGGGAACCTGTACGCGTTCACTCCGGCAGGCCAACCCCCAGAATAGTTGAACCAAGAGCCGGCGCGGCACCGGGAGGAGCCGCGGTAGCGGTCGTAAACGGAGTCGACGCAGTCGCCGCCGTCGCTGGCGCCGGGGTCCCTTTCAGGTCCTTTCGATCCGTCTGAGATCCGGCGTGGCGATGAACCGTCCCCCCTATTGGCCCAACTCGAAGCAAGAAAGGGCGACCCAAGGGCGAGACCGAGAATGGCCGTAAGCGGGAAGAAGAACATCCACCCTAGACCGTCCCGGACACGAATCTCCGCGCTTCCCGATGTTTAGGACCCCCTTCAGCGGCGTATTCGGCTCCGAGCGAAGGGGGGCGGGCGAAGAGTGAGTGGAGCCCGTAGCCGAGCGGCGTGCCGAGCCTCAGAGCGGGGCCGGGTGGCTGATTTCCCTCCGTGCATAACGAGCAGGGGGATCGCTCGCCCGGCCACCGATATCTCCTGCCCACGGTCCCAAAACCGCCCGCTCGGAACGGGAGGCCTCGAGCCCCGCTCGACTCCTAGGGGAGTAATCAACCGTTCGGAGTGTCGCTCGCTGCCCTAAAGCTGGGGTCACTCTCCCACTCTGCCCCTGCCCGGCCCGAGACGGGGCCCGAGTCGGACTTCAGGATTTCGTCGCCTAGGGCGGACGGCTGCCGACGATTTCCCGGAGGAACCAGGTGCGCCGCTCGGTCTCGTCGATCCAGACCTCGATGAGGCTCGCGGTCGCGACGTCGTTGTACTTCTCACAGACTTCATGGGTCGCACGGAGGTACTTTGTGAGGGCGAGATTGTCCTCCCGCAGCTCGGCCAACATCGACTCCGGAGCGACGAACGGCCGGTTGTCGTCTTTCAAGCGCTGATGGGAGGCGATGTCGCTGATGGAGTGGAGCGTGATCTCTCCGATCTTCCGGGTGCGCTCGGCGATCGCATCGGTCATCGCGAACAGCTGGTCGCCGTGCTCGTCCAGCAATAGGTGGTAGTCGCGGTAGTGCGGCCCCGACACATGCCAGTGGAAGTTCTTCGTCTTCACATAGAGAGCGAACACGTCCGCGAGGAGATGCCGCAGCTCCTCGGCAATCGCACGGATCCCCTCGGACGCCAAGTCGGAAGGGACTACTAGAGCCGGATCGATCGACTCGCCAGGTCTCGCCATCACCGTTTTCGCCATCGCCAATCCTCCAGGCACGACCCCAAGGCCTTGGACCGATATAATACGTGGACAAAATGGTCCCCCCTCCGCGTCGGGGTCGGTGGATCCCTCCCGCCTTCGGGAATCATCTGCCACGGGTGTCGGGGTGGCGGTCTCAGGGTCCGGCACACCTGGTCTCGGGAACACCTTGTCCGGGTCGCGAGGGATGAGGCAGTGGAACGAGGGACCGGTGCAGGACTCCGCATCCGCGAGATCCCCCGAAAAACGCGGGTATCCGGCCGGGCGTCGAGAGTGGAGGGCTTTGGGCCCTTCCCGGGGTCAGAGACGGTTCCGGCTCCTGACGAGTCGACGGACCGGGAGCGGCTCTATCGGTGGGAGAGGCTCCAACGTGTTGATGGAGAACCGCGCGTCAGGTCGAGGGAACTCCTCCAGATCCACGGCCCGATTGATGGTCACCTCGTTCACAACGTGGAGCATCTGCGTGATGTCCAGGAGGAACTCGAGCACGCGCTCGACCGCGAGCGAATCGGGCTGGGATGGGACGCGAGCAGGGAGATTTCTCGCGAGGGCCCTCAGGTCCGGCACGTCAGAGTGGACGTCGTTGAGGACGAGGTTCGCTTCCTCGGCGGAGGCATTCTCGAAGGAGGTCGCCGTCCGGCGAAGCAGGGTCGCGAACCGTTCGAGGCGGTCCGCAATCTCCTTCGTCACGTCCTCGGGCACATTCCATCGTCCTCCTTCCGACGGGTACAGGTTCTCCCCGAGGGCGAACAGGTGGTCGCCGAGGTCCTCGAAGAGCTTGGCGATCATCCGATAGCCCATGTGCAAGTGATGGTGAACCACCCCGACTTCTTTTGCGACCTCGTAGTGGCCGCAGGCGAGCATCAGCTGCCGAACCATCAGGCGGTAGATTTTGTCGATCTCGTCCTCGAGAACGGCGATTTGGGTGCGGTCCGGGGGCCCCACACCGAGCACGCCCCGGCGACACACCTCCACCTGGTCGAGCAACAGATGGACGAGGCGTTCAAGCAGCCGCGGCACGGTGTACCGGGTCGGGTCGACGAAGGTCTGGATCACGAGGCGGTCTTTCCCGTCCTCCACAATGCTCGTTCCGAGCAACTTCGCGACGGCCCGGTTAATCTCGTTCCGTTGAAGACGCGCAAGATGTCCGGTGACGATCACTTGGTCCTGCCCGGTGACGTACGCACCGACGATCAACCGAGGTATGAGGTGGGGTGCTGCATTCCGCGCGTCGACCGTCAGCGCTCGCTCGCGAGGGTGGCCTGGGCGGGACTCGGCTGTCTCGACGGAGAGCTCGATTCGCCCGCCGCCGAGGTCGTGGAACCGTAGAGTGGTGCCGTGGTGCACCCCCACCAGTTCGACCCACCACTTTGGAAGGGTGACCGTGAGCGAGGCTACCCCCGTCCTCTGGACTCTGCGGAGAACATCCCCCTCCTCCTGGGCGTCGACAGATTCGGAAGCGTCAGTCGTCATCGAACCCTCGAGAGGGCCCCTGGGGAAGTATGGAGAATCCTTACGCTTAACCTTCTCATCAACGGGGGTTAACGGGATTGGGCCTGCCGGAGGGCGGCAAGCGGTGCAACACAGAGCCCAAGAGGACAGGAGAACCAACCCCTCGCCCTCGATCCGCTCCCTTGCTCGATTTCACTTCGACAGCGAGGGTTCGGTGAGAGAGGTCGCTCCCTCCCTGTTTAACAAGAGGGCGCAAGGCGTCTCCGAACGCGAAACGGCTCCTATCCGAGGGTTGATAATCGAGTTCCGATTGCGAGGACGGATGACCGGCGTGGCGCGCCGACCGGCGAAGGGGACTCTCACTCTGCTTGGAATGACGGTGGTGGGCATGGTGGCCCTCATTTTGCTGCCCAATGTGTCAGGCGGCATCGCGGGGGTTTCGGTGGGCTCCTCACCCTCAATTCACACCATTCCCGGACTGACGCCGGTAGCCCGAGAATTTCGCGCTACGGTCGTGAACAACTCGTCCGACGATTGGCCCGAGCTTCACCAGAATCCGAGTCTGACCGGCTACGTCCCAAACAGTCCTCTCTCTTCACTTAACGCAGGGACCCTCGGTGTGGCGTGGGCCACGAATCTCTACGGCGGCGACCTCGCTTCTCCGGTGATCGCCTATGACGGAGCACTCGGAGAGACTCTGGCCTACACTGGGACCGAGAACGGCTACGTGATCGCGATTAACGTCGCGACCGGTCAGATCGTCTGGGGCGTATGGATTGGATCCCCGATCTGGTCCTCGCCGCTGGTAAACAACGGTTCCCTGTACATCGCGACGTACAACACGGACACGGTCTACAAATTCAACGCGACCACGGGGGCGACCGACTGCTCGCTCGACAGCACCAACCCGTTCGAGGCAACCCCTACCTTCGCCACCCCTCCGGGGGGAGTGCCCACTCTTTTCCTCGGAAGCCTCGACACGAGCGGCCCCGGTCCGTTCCTCGCTATCAACGCCGCGAACTGTCACGTCGAGTGGAAGTTCACAGGGTACAACCAATCGGCTGGTTCCTGGGACGCGGCGTCCTACGCGGTAACGGCCGAGGGCGTGCCGCTCGTGCTTTTTGGGACGGACAATCCCGACTCTTCGGTGTATGCCCTCAATGCTTTGACGGGCCAGGAGGTCTGGAGATTCCAGTGCTACAACCCACCTGAGGCGGATTACGACGTAGCGGCGGGCGCCGCGATCTCGGCACCGGGAGTAAATGGGTTTGCTCAGGGCGTGGCGTACGTGACCAACAAGGCGAATCGTGCCTACGCCCTCCAGCTTAACAACGGAAGTCTCCTCTGGGAGACCAATTTCGCCCCGCAATCCGGGGACGGAGTGGCCCGGTCCACGCCTGCCCTCGACGGAACGAACGTAGTCTTCGGCTTCTCTCAAGGGCTCTTCGACCTGAACGCTCTCAACGGAAGCGAAATCTGGGAATACGTCGACCCTACGTACACCGAGTCGATCGCGGCCCCCGCGATCGCAGGGACGAACGGCCACGGGATCGCGGTCACGGCGGACGTCGGCGGATCGCTTGACGTCGTCTCGATGGTCGGGGGAAGCCAGCTCTACACCTACGCTCTCGGGTCGTACGTTACCGGCTCGATTGCACTTTCCGGAGCCAACATCCTGGTAGCGACCGCCGCTGGCGAACTCTACGACTTCGCTCCCGGTGGAGGGAATGACCCGACTCTCCCATCCGCGACGATCGACTCGCCCGCCAGCGGGACGACGCTACCCAACCCGAACGGAAACCTCACAATCTCGGGCGTGGCCTCGGACCCGAAGGGGTTGGCGGCGGTCGAGATCGCTATCCAGTCGGGCGGGACCGGCGGGTCCTGGTGGGACGGAGGGTCCGCGTCGTGGACGCCGGGACCGGTCGACAACCTGGCTCAGCTCGCCAGCCCGGGCGCGACGTCTTCGGCGTGGACCCTTTCCTTCCCCGTTCCTCGGAGTGGGGGGAGCTATGCCGTGAGCGCGTACGGGGTCTCCATCTCGGGTCAATCCGGTATCAAGCCCGCGAGTATCGAGTTCTCGGTCAACTATAGCACGCTGGGCCCGTACGTCGTCGTTTCGACCCCGTATGTCGCTCCTGGAGGCTCGTTCACTATCGGCGGAGGTGGCTTCGGTGCATCGGAAAAGGTCCGCATTGTCGTCGAGGGAACGACCATCGCCACGATCAAGGCGACCAAGAGTGGTGTGCTGCAGTCCAAGACGGTAAGTCTCCCCAAGAACGCCGCGTTCGGGCAGACGTCGGTGACGGCCACGGGCGAGACGACCCACCGGGCTGCCTCCGTGACCATCATGGTGACCAACGCGTGGGCCCAGATGGGAAACGACGCGGCTCACTCCGGATTCGAGCCGAACGACGATCTGGTGAACACCTACATCTTTCCGGGCAACGCGAGCTGGATCTACGTCGCCTGGCACTTCGATGACGGTGGGATCCCGATGAACGCGAGCCCTGCCATTGTCGACGGAGTGGTCTACACCGCCGACACCGCGGGCCAGCTTTTCGCGCTCGATACGTACAACGGGGGCCTCCTCTGGACGTACACGCTCGCAAGCGGCGCGGCCATCGACGGATCGCCCGCCGTCGATCTCGGCCTCGGGCTCGTCATCTTCGGGGCGAACGATGGCACGGTGGACGCCGTGCATTTGGCGAATGGTTCTCTAGCATGGTCGACGACCGTCGGGGGGGACCTCAGGGCTCCGGACCTGAACGGGAACACGCTCTACGTTTCCTCGAGCTCCGGAGTGGTCGCCGAACTCTCGGCGTCGACCGGGGCGGTCGGCTGGTCTGTCACGGAGTCGAGCGGGATCGGCGCCGCCCCGTCCGTTAGCGGCTCGCTCCTCGTGATCGGCGAGATGAACGGCGACGTCCTCGGGCTGAGCGCCACGACCGGCGCGACGCAGTGGACATACGCGACGTCCGGTGCGATCGTATCCTCGGCGCTCCTCAGCGGAGGCAGCGTGTACGTCGGATCGATGAATGGAAAGCTCTACGCGCTCGATCAGTCGAACGGCCAACTTCGCTGGACGTATGCGACCGGGGCGGGGATCGAGGTGACTCCCGCCTTCGGTACCACTTACCTCTTCGCGGGTTCGAACAACGGGAATTTCTACGTGATTCGTCCCTCGGACGGGAGCCTCCGGTTCAGCGACGCTCTGGGTTCTCCTGTGGTCGGGATCTCGGCTGTTTACGGGGTCGAAGTCATCGAAACCGCGGACGGCCACCTCCACGCGGAGAAGACGTACTTCCACGGCGGGGGCTGGAACTTCGTGACGGCGGCCGGGCTCGTCACCAGTCCCGTGATCCTGGACGGGGACGTGTTCGTCGCGGCGGGCGACGGGAATCTGTACGCGTTCACCCAGACGGGCGCGCCACCAGTGTGAGCGCCAAAAGGCCGCCCCGTGGACGGACCACTTGGACCCAGTGAGTTTGCATCCTCGCGAACTCAATGCCTTCTATGGCCCTGAGGGACCAGGCGCGTCACGCTCCGTGATGGGCGAGCCTAGCGCGACTTGACGGCAGCGCTCACTTGGCAGGATTTAGGGTCCTCGTTCGAGGGCGTCCCCCATCATTCCACGAAGGGGGGGCTAGGCATCTTTGAACGGACGGCGGCGAGTTTTAGTCGGCATGCCCGGCGGATTTGCCGTGATCCGGCGCGTCAGGCGCGGACCTTCGCGTCGGACGCGCTCGGTAGAGATTGCTGGAGCAACCGGTCGATGTAGTCCCACACATCCGCGATGCCGCCCTCGCCCCCGGCTCCCTCCATTCTATCCCGGTCTTCCCGGGAAGCAAATTTATAGCGTACCCTCGCGCGGGTGAAATCACCGACGCGCTCGAACGTATCGGTCTCCATCGCGACCACGCCAGGCCAGATGCTGGCCTCGAAAGTGTTGACGATGCGTCGCGGCGGGTCGATCTCCCGGTATTCGCCGGAGAAGCGCATCGGGCCGTCCTTGAAGTGGATGAGGACCGAGTAGTGGCCCCCGGGGCGGACCTCCAACTTCTCGACGGTGACTTTGCTCAGATCCGACGCGAACGCGTACGGCAGGGTTGCCGGGTCCGTGAAGAACCGGAACACCCGATCGGGTGGGGCGTGGAACAGTCGAGTCACCTCGTTCTCCAGCTCACTCGGCCGGCTGAACTCGGTCTTCTCTGCGGCGGTCGCTCGGTCCTCTACTTCGGTTTCCATCGGATACCCCTCCGCGTCGACCGTCGAGCGGAGTTGGACTCGACGCGTTCCGACTCGATCAGGTTCTCGAGCCGATCCAATCGCGTCTCGATGAGGTCTCGATAATCGTGAATCCACGCGTCGAGGTCCCGGAACGGCTCACGACGGAGCGAATAGAAGCGTCGCTGCCCGTCGGCCCGAACTCGAACGAACCCAGCGCGGTGCAGGATTCGGAGGTGTCGGGAGACCCCCGGCTGACAAATCCCGAGGGCCGAAACGAGTGCGCTCACCGAGCGCTCGCCGGGCCGGAGCTGTTCGACGATCCTCCGACGGTTCGGTTCCGCAAGGATTTCGAACGCAAGGGCGGTACGAGACACGATCATTGCATATCTCAACGTTTATATAAAGTGCGGCATATACTTTAACGACCATGACAGCAGGTCTCTCGAAGCTGCAGAGTGACGCGGCGCGCAACATCGTGACCAAGTACCTCAAAGTCCGCGCGGGAGAGAACGCGGTCATCGAATCCTGGGACCATACGATGCCGATGGCCACCGCCATGGTCGACGAGATCCGACGGGTGGGCGGCAAAACCCTCCACATCCACGAGGATGAGGAAGCGTGGTGGCGCGCGATCGACCGTAAGCAGAGCAGGCTGCTTGGCAGGGCGAGCGCCCCCGAGTGGGCGGCGTTGAAAGCCGCGGATGTGTACGTGCATTTCTGGGGCCCGGGCGACACCGACCGCATCGAGAAGATGCCGGAGAGGACTTTCGACGAGGCGGTCGCCTGGTCCTCGCCTTGGTACCAGACCGCCCGGAAGTCAGGGCTCCGCGGTGGGCGGGTGGCCATTGGGTTCGCGACCGAAGGACGGGCCAAGCAGTGGGGCCTGGACCGCGCGCAGTGGGAGGAAAGCATCCTACGCGCGTGGCTCACCGACCCGGTAAAGACGGCGAAGAGTGCAGCCCGGCTCTACGAGGCTCTCTCACGCGGAAAGAAGATCCGGATCAGCCACTCCAACGGAACCGACCTTGAGGTCGCTTTGGCCGGCATTGTTCCGCGATTGCATGACGGGACGCCACACCCACGGGACAAGAGATACGGCCCGAATGACATGCTGGCGCAAATCCCCGGCGGACGCATCGATGTGGCCCTCGACTCAAAGATCGCAGAGGGGCGCATCCACGCCAACCGCCGGACCAATATCTGGTGGTACTGGAGCGACGGAGGAAAGCTCGAATTCGCCGACGGGAGGCTTACATCCTACTCCTTCGACCACGGAGGGGAAGAGTTTGCACGTCGGTATAAGAACGGCACGGCGGGCAGGGACCGTACCGGCTCTCTCGCCTTCGGGCTAAACCCGGCCGCCAAGGACGTTCCAAACCTCGAGAGCGTCGAGCTTGGCTGCGTCTCCCTCGTAGTCGGGAGGAACCGGCATCTCAATGGCACCAACGGATCGAACTTCATGAACTGGATCACGCTCGCCGACGCCGAGATTGCGATCGACGGGACTCCCGTGATCCGCGACGGAAGGCTCCTCTAGGATCACTCGCGTTAGGCAACCTTCGCGTAGACGCCGGCTCCCAAACCGAGCCTGATTCAACAAACAAGTGAAGCGGCCAGTCCCGGAGGGAACGAATTCCTGAGGCTGATCTCGGGACTCGGGCCGCCCCACGACCGGCGGGAACTCTCCGTGGATCTCCCGGAGAGGACGAGGATGCGCGATGAGTCGCCCGTCGTCGAATCCTGTCGGTGTCCGAAGTTGTTGGGGAAGGGACAGTAGTCCGAACGGCTCCGTCATCCCTTGGCCGTCTTTCGACGGGAACCAGCCCGGATTCGCCGGTAGCACTAGGGTAGATAGGTGTGGGGCAGCTTCGCGCCCCCGCCCTGTGTTTTACAAAAGGGGGCTAGGCGTCTCTGAACACAGAAGCTGCATCCGTCGACACGTGCGGAGTTTCGCTATCCGGAGTGGCCCCCAATCTTCCGATAGTTCCCCCATTACTTCGATTTCAGAATCGGGGCGCCCGACGTGCATTTCACTAGCAAGATGCCGAACAAGGTACGCTCTGCGACCCAGCTCTCTCGCTTCGGTTGAGGGACCGGGCGAAGTTTGATGGCGTTGAGACCATCGGGCCAGTGATGCCGCTGCACTACGTCGGAATTCGAGTCACGGACCTCGATCGATCGGTCCGGTTTTACACGCGGACGCTCGGACTGAGGGTGAAAATTCGGGGGCAGGACCGGAGAGGGGGTCGCGGGGTTTGGGTCGGGCTTGAAGATCCGGTGAGTCACGCGAAACTGGAACTGAACTGGTATCCGGCCGGGTCGTCGTTTGCTACCGACTACGCTGCGGGAGAGTCGCTTGACCACATCGGATTCAGTCTGGGCCGGGTCAGCCGGCGTGAGCTCGAGCGCGAGTACGCTCGCCTCCTAGAAGCAGGCGCCAAGCCTACGGCAATGACTCCTGCCCGGACCGAAGGCTGGATGGCGTGTGTTGCGGATCCCGACGGTATTTGGATCGAAATCTTCCGATGGCCGACGCCGGCCGAAAGACGGAAAACACGGCCGCGCCGGAACGATTTGAGCCGATCTACCTGAGCTCTCGGAGACCGAGACTTCACGGCTCTCGCGAGTCCTCGGACCGCCCGCGGCGCCGCCCTTGAGACCCGACGGGCGCTCAAATGGGGAGAGTCTCCGAGAGATACCTACCGCGAAAACCGCCGACCGACCGACGTCGGAAAACCCTTCTCATGGGATAGGTCGATCACAATTCGGAGACGCCTTGCCCCTCCCTCTGTTTAACAAGGTGAGCACAATGTCCAAATAGTCGTTTAATTCTGTTAAACGCCGTGCGGACCGCTCGAGCCAAAGCTCCCGCGACCCACTTTCTCGGCGTTCGCCTGACGGCCGAGGAAGAGTCACTGCTCGAGAGATTCCAAGCGGACCACGAGTTCCCGAGTCGATCGGAAGCGGTTCGGAAGCTCGTGCTCGGTGCGTCCGGGGCCCCGACCGGG
>JASHQX010000061.1 GCA_030038895.1 Thermoplasmata archaeon | reverse complement strand
CGCGCCGCGAGCTCGACCTCCGCGCGGGGCGCGTCGGTGCGGAACCCCTCGGGGCGGGCGTGCGTCCGCGCGGCCCGGAAGCCCCCGGCCGTGAGCGCCCCCATCATCCCGGCGAGCGAGGGGGGCGAGGCGAGTCCGAGCGAGCGGGCGAGCGAGTTCGGCTCGAAGTAGAACGGCACGTCCACCCGGCACTCCTCACGGAGGCGTTCGACCATCCGCCGCGTCGGCCCCGGATCGGCGGGGGCCGGAGGGGGCTCGAGGCGCCCGACGACCGCCGGATCGAAGAGCGGTCCCAGCCACATCGGGCCGTACGGACCGCGTCCCCCGAGCTCGGGTCCGGCGAAGGTGGCGGGGTCCACCGCGGCGACCGGATCGGGGGGATCGGAGGCCGTCCGCTCGTCGAGCACGACGTAGGCCCGGACGTAGTGGTCGCGACAGTAGGCCAGCACGGGTCGCGCGCGACGGCCACCCGCTCGGGCCCGGCCGGCCAGGTGCCCGAGCAGGACCCGCAGGCCCGACTCGGGCCCGAGGCGCCCCCGGACCGGGCGCCCGCCGTAGCGCCGCTCTGCCGCCCCCGGTTGCACGCCGGCGAGGACCATCATGTCAGTGGCGGTGACCGCGAGCATGCCGCCGGGGCGGACCGCGGCGAGCGCGCCCGCGAGGAAGGGGAGCGGGCTGCCGAACGGATCGAGGTCGACGTAGTCGAACACCGCGCCGGACGCGACGCGGGCGTCGCACCGCTCCGCCGAGGCGCCGGGATAGCGGCGTGCGTTCTCGGCGAGCAGCTCCGCGGCCTCCGGGTGCGACTCCGTGAGGCGCATGCGGGCGAACGCTCCGCTCTCGTGGAGCAAGCGCAGCCCCCGGACCCCGGTGGCTGCCAGCATCTCCCAGCCGTCGAGGAGGCGACGCGCCCCGGGCGCCCCCGCGCGCAGGAGCGCGACGGCGAGGTCCCGGTCCCCCGCCATCGCCGGGTTGTAGAAGATCGACGCCCGCGCCCGCGGTCCCGGGCCCGGGCGCGCGTCGGGCCGGCGGAGGACCGTGCCGCCCTCGGCGCGATCGCTCAGTGCGATCGGCCGGTGATCAGGTGGACGATCTTGAACGCCAGCAGGTTCTTGTTGATCGGCGTGACCTCGAGGAGCCGTAGTTCATCCCTCCGCCGGATGTCCTGGAGGAGCGGGTTGCGCGACTTCTTGTGGAGCGTCATGATGATCGACTTCTTTGCATCGAGTGTATCGAGGACGCTCTGGGTGAAGGCATCGCTCTCGACCTCCATCTTGCCGACCTCGTCGATGACAATGACGTCGGCGGCGTCGCGCGCCTCGGCGAGCGCGCGGGTCCCGAGCCCCTCGAGGGCGGCGAGGTTGATCCCGTACCGGCCGGAGCGGATGCGGGACTTGAGCCCCTCGTGGGCGAAGACCTCATGCTCCTTCGTCAGCCAGTCGGTGATCTGGAAACCGGTGCGCCGCTGGCGCTCGATGATCGGCTCGGTCACCATGCCGCCCACCTTGACGCCCTCTTCCTCCAGGAGCTGGATAATACGAAGGAGCGTCTGCGTCTTCCCCGAACCGGGGAGCCCGGTGATTCCGATCTTCACCGGAGGAGAAAGCCGTCGAGGCATGGAAAAGTTGGTAAGCGGTTCGTTCTAGGCGTGGAATGAATAAGAAGCCATCGCGCCGAGCTGCCTCGGCCCCATCGCGTCGCCATTTTGAAGCTCCGGGGGACACCGGAGTCTATCCTCCCCGCGAGGATACCTATCTCCTGCTCCCGTTCGCCGCGGTCCCTCCCGGAACCCTTCTCGCCGACGTCGGTACTGGCCGCGGACTCGCGGCCCTCGCCGCGGCGAGGGCCGGCGCGCGCGTCGTCGCGACGGACCTCAACCGTGTAGCACTCCGCCGCCTCCGCGCCGAGGCGCGGTCCAAGGGGTGGGACGTGGAGGTTGTGCATACCGATCTCCTGCGAGGGCTCGGTCGGTTCGACCGGATCCTGGCGAATCCCCCGTACCTCCCGACGACCCCGGAGGAGCGGGACCCCGATCCCCTCACCAATCTCGCGCTCGACGGGGGGCCCGACGGGTGCCGCGTCTTCTCCCGCCTCGTCCGGTCCCTCGGCCCTCACCTTCACCCCGACGGGAACGCCTTCGTGGTCGTCTCCTCCGTCCAGGACGACGCAGCGCAGGCCGCCATCCTGAATCGATGGAAGTCGGAGGGCGGATCGTGGAGCGTCGCCGCTTCTCGCCCGCTCGAAGGCGAGTGGCTCAAGGTCCTGCGACTCTGGCGTCCCACCCGGCGGGGTGGGGCGCGGATCAGGCGTGCTGCTCCGCGTAGGTGAGGATGGCGTCGAGGAACCGGTGGCCGTCACCGAACCCTTCACACGCTCCTTCACGGGTCCAGTCGGGGGCTTGCGCCCGGAAGAAGTACCGCTCCGGATGCGGCATCAGCCCGAAGACATTCCCTTCCGGGTTGGTGAGACCCGCGATGTTTCCCTCCGAGCCGTTGGGGTTCCATGGATACGTCGCGGGTCCGCCATCGGGCGCGACCCATCGGAACAGGATCTGGCCGTCACGAAGGAGCTCACTCCGCCGGGCAGCGGCGTCCCCTCCGAGGACCAGTTTGCCTTCCGCGTGACCGGACGGGAACAGGAACCGGGTGCCCCGAGGGGTATCCTGGAGCGCTGGGAACCTCCCACCCTCCCACGCAACAAACGTCGGACGGCACTCGTAGTGGCCGGAATCGTTCGTCATCAGCGCCGCCTCCGGGGGACCGAGGCGCCCCCCGGGTCGCCCAGGGAGAAGGCCGATCTCCGTGAGAACCTGGAATCCGTTGCAGATCCCGCCGACGATTGAGCCGCCTCGGACGAACTCCTCGAGGTCCGGTCCGATCGATGCGCGGACGCGGGCACCAAAGATCGCCCCGGCGCGCACGTAGTCGCCGGCCGAGAACCCACCGGGGACGAACAGCAACTGATAGTCCGCCAGGCGACGCCGATCCTCCCGCGCCACGTCCCGCCCTTCGAACTGTTTCAAGTGGACGATCTCGGGCCGGGCGCCGAGGTTCGCGAGCGCCGCGCGAAGCTCGTCATCACAGTTCGTCCCCTCGATCGAAAGGAGCGCGATTGCGAGCTTGCGACGAGCCACGTTAACGAATGCCGACGTCCGAGCTTAAGCTGTGCGCGCGGGCCGGTCCCGTTCGATCACGCGACCGCGTCCCGGATGACCGGTCCGAGCGGCGGATCGAGGTGATAGACCCGGATCCGTTCGCCCGCGCGGACGACACGACGACCCGGGGGGAGCATCGCGAACGCGGTCGCTCCCGCTAAGCTTGTGATGACCGAGGATCCGCGGTAGGTTGTGTAAGCTCGGCCCCGTTCGAACCGGAGCGGCACGACCGTGGCGAGGCCCGGGGTGGGCGCGACCGCGTCGCTGCCGAGCACCGCCCAACCCTCGGTCCACCCCGGTCCGGGACGGTGGGCGATCTTGCGGAGCGCCGGGATGACTAGCCAGTACATGTTGACGAGACAGGAGGTCGGATGACCGGGAAGTCCGACGACGAGCTTTGAGCCGGCCCGTACGGCGAGAGTCGGCTTGCCCGCCCGGACCGCAATCCCGTGGAAGAGCAAGGTTCCGAGCCGGGGAAGGATCCGCGGGAGATGGTCGCGTTCGCCCACGGAGCTTCCCCCGGTCGCGAGGACGACATCGGCGGTCTCGAGCGCGACTCGGAGCGCCCGCTCGATCCGATCAGGGTCATCGGGCAGAGGGGGCTCGGGTCGCGGGAGACCACCGGCGGCCCGGACGACCGCGGAGAGGGTCGCGTTGTTGCTCTCGAAAATGCGTCCCGGTCCGGGGCGGCTCCCGGGCGCGAGAAGCTCGTTCCCATTCGGGAGGATCGCCACAGTCGGCTGGGCGTACACCGACACCTTTGGCACGCCGCAGGCCGCGATCGTCCCAAGGGCGGTCGCGGTCAGCTCCTCCCCCTCGTGAACGAGGATCTCTCCGCGGGGGAAGTCGTGGCCCGGGCGGTCGATGCGCTCGCCCGCCTTGACGGGTCGCTTGACCCGGACCTCCCGCCCGTCGATATCGACCTCCTCGAAGATCACGACCGCGTCCGCGCCCCGGGGAATCGCCCCGCCGGTGGCGATGGCGACCGCCTCTCCCGGACCGACCCGCCCCGGAAAGGCCTGTTCCGCGAACACCTCGCCGACCACCCGCAGCGTACTCGGACTGGTTCGGCGGGCCCCCCGGGTGTCGGCCGATCGCAGCGCGTAGCCATCCCAGGTCGTTCGCGCGAACGTCGGAACCGGAAATGGCGCGCGGATGGACGCCGCGGCGACCCGGTCGAACGCGAACTCGACGGAGAGGAGCTCGGTACGACGGAGTGGCCGCGCCGCCGCGAGGAGGCGCCGGCGGGCGGTCTCGACCGGCGTCAGTCGGCCGAACGGACGCATCTCCATACGACGCTTCTCTCACTCCCCGGGGCGTGCCACCCACCGAGACGCGGCCCGGATGCCGGCGGTAAGGCAGCTCTTGAGGGGCAGGCCCGCGAACCACCCGGAGTAGAAACCTCCCCGGAAGGCATCACCGGCCCCGACGAAGGTCCGGACCCGACTCGGGCGGAGGGCCCGGACATGCACGGAAGAGCCGCCGGCAAAGGCCGTGACCCCGTTCGCCCCTTCGGTGCGGACCACGAGCGGGATACGTTCGGTGAGGCGCGAGAGGGATCTCACCCCGGCGAGGCGGGCCGCCCGGGCGATCTCGGACCGGTTCCCGAAGAGGATCTCCGAATCGGCGAGGAGAGAACGGAACCGCCTCGCGTCCCATCGATAATGGATCTCTTGGGCGGGGTCGGCGGCGACTCGGAGGCCGAGCTCGCGCGCCCGTCGGACCAGGCGAAGGTGGAACCCCGGGGGGCCGGTGGTCACGTGAAGCCAGGAGTACTGCCGGAAGACGCTCGAGGGCGGGAGCGCACCTTCATCAGAAGCCATCGGACCCTGGTCAATCAGCGTGCGCTGCTGCCCGCGCCGATCGACCACGATGGTGCAGGTCGGAGTCAATCGGTTCGGCATCTGAGCGAGCCCCCTCAGGTCCACCTGAGCCCGATTCAGACTTTCGATGAACCCCTCCGGGAATCCCTCGCCGATGCGGGCCACTATGCCCGTCCGGACCCCGTAGCGAGACGCCACGAGCGCAAGGTTCGCCGCGGGCCCCCCGAGACGGTCTTCCGTCGCGAGGACAGGGACGGTCCGATCCGGCGGAGGGAATGCCCGGACAGTCAGGAACCGATCTACGTTGACGTGACCGGCAATCAGAAGTTCGCGGGGGGTTTCGGGGAAGGCCGTCATGGCGGACGCGCCCCGAGGAACCGCCCGGGCCCATAGCCCTTCGGGCGGCGTCCGGGGGTCCCCTTAAAGTCGCCGGCGGCTCCCGCGCCTCCGACCGATGCTCGTCGAAGGTGCCATCCTCGACATCGACGGGTCCCGTCCGGCCTATGTCCGATTCCGCGGTGGCCGCGTCGTCGAGACGGGATCGATCGGCACCGACGGTTCGAGAGGTCGCGAGCGAAAGGTACGAGGCGTGGTCGTGCCGGCGCCGGTCAACTCCCACACACACCTGGGCGATGCTGTCTCGACCCGGGAACCTCCTCCGGGGACAGTCTCCCGTCTCGTCCGGCCGCCCCTCGGGTACAAGTTCCGCCTCCTCGCCGAAACGTCCCGGGAGGCGAAGCGGAATGCGATGCGGACGGCGCTCACACGGATGGTCCGGGACGGGGTCGCATCGGTGGTGGATTTCCGCGAGGAGGGTCGTCCCGGAGTCGAGCTCCTCCGGTCGGCGGCGAGCACGGTCCCTATCGAGACGCTCATCTTAGGCCGGCCCGTCGCGCGACCGGTCGACTCCGGCGAGCTCGCAAGCGTACTCGCGGTCGCGGACGGGATCGGACTATCGAGCGCGCGGGATGAGACCGAGGACGACCGACGGACGATCGCCCGGGCCTGCCGGCGAGCGGGGAAGCGATACGCCCTACACGCGAGCGAGGCGGTCCGAGAGCCGCCGGAACGGTTTCTCGAACCGCGCCCGGACCTTGTCGTTCACCTTGTGAAGGCGACTCCAATGGATCTCGCGGAGGTCCGGGATGCCGGAGTCGCGGTCGTCGTCTGCCCCCGCTCAAACGCGCTCTTCGGCCGGCAACCGGATCTCGCCTCGATGGAACGGCTAGGCCTCTCGATGCTCGTCGGGACGGACAACGCGATGTTCCACGCTCCCTCGATCTGGCGTGAGCTCGAGTTCGCCTACGTCGGGACCCGTCTGCGGAGGCGTCCGGTTTCCGCCGGGTTCCTTGCTCGTGCCGCGCTGGTCGAGCCTTGGCGGTGGCTCGGACGGGACGACGCAGCGAGGATTGCCCCGGGATCCCGGGCGCGACCGCTCGTACTCCGCCTACCGCCCGACGATCCCGCCTACCAGGTCGTCACCCGGACGAGCGAACACCTTATCCTCCGGGGGCTCACCGGCGAGGGAACGGGATCGCGCGGATGAAGATCGACGAGCTCTTTGCCCTTCTTCGTCGGCGCGGCGTCCTGTGGCCGAGCGCGGAGATCTACGGTGGCGCCCAAGGCCTGTACGACTACGGCCCGCTCGGGGCCGCGCTGAAGCGTCGCGTCGAGGACGCGTGGGTCGCTTGGTTCGTCGGCGCATCGCGCGACTACTACCTTATTGACCCGGTGGAAATCCTACCGGAGGCGGTCGTCCGGGCGTCGGGCCATCTCGAGAACTTCACCGACCCCGAGGTGACGTGCGAGAACTGCCACACTGACTTCCGGGCCGATACTGTCCTCGAGAAGGTCCGGCCGGAAGGCGTCGACGGGCTGACGAACCCCGAGATCGCGGAGATCATCCGTGCGAAGGGGGTCAAGTGCCCGAAGTGCGGCTCGAACGCGCTCAGCGTGCCGAAGTCGTTCAACCTCATGTTCGGGCTCGACTTCGGCGTCACGGGACACGACCGGGTCTACCTTCGGCCCGAGACGGCACAGAGCAGTTACCTCGCTTTCCCCCGCATGTGGGACGTCGGCCGGCGGGCGCTACCCCTCGGAGTCGCCGTGGTGGGGAAGGCCTATCGAAACGAGATCGCCCCCCGCCAGATCCTGTTCCGGATGCGCTCCTTCACCCAAGCTGAGCTTCAGATCTTCTTCGATCCAGAGAGGTTCCCGGTCCCGTTCGATCGGGTGAAAGAGGAGAAGCTCCCCGTCGTCCGCGCGGCCCGGCGGCTGGCCGGTTCGGAAGAGGTCGAATGGACCTCTGCCGCCGACCTCGCAGGAGCGGGGGGCCTTCCCGAGTTCTACGTCTACCATCTCCTCCACAGCTACCGGTTCTACCGGGACGTGCTTCGCTTTCCCGCCGAGCAACTCCGTCTACTCGAGAAGTCCGAACAGGAGCGCGCCTTCTACAACCGGATCCACTTTGACATCGAGGCAAATCTCGAGAGCCTCGGCGGGTTCAGAGAGATCGGGGGCGTCCACTACCGGGGCGATTACGACCTGAGTCGTCATGGGACCGGCTCCGGTCGCGACCTCTCGGTCACCCTCACTGGAGGGCGTTCCGTGCTCCCGCACGTGCTCGAGCTGACCTTAGGACCGGACCGCGCCATCTGGGCCCTCGCCGATCTTCATCTCGTGCGCGAGGGCGAACGGACCGTCTGGCGCCTCCCGGCGTACCTCGCCCCGATCGCCGTCGGGGTCTTCCCCCTGATTGAGAAGGCGCACGCCGAGTACGCCCTCCGGCTGGCCGACGACCTCGCTGCGGCGGGGCTGAGCGTGCAGTACGACGCGACCAGCTCGATCGGCCGGCGCTACGCGCGGATGGACGAGGCCGGTACTCCGTTCGGTGTTACGGTCGACGGCGACACGCTGGCCGACGGACCCGCGCATGATACGGTCACAGTGCGCGAGCGCGACTCGAAGGGCCAGACGCGCGTGGCTGTGGCCGAGCTCGCCGCCCGGATCGAGCTCGCGCGTCGGTTCCCGCGACCGCCCAGCATCTAAGGCAAACTGCCGGGTGTTCGAGAGGACGACAACGGCTTTATCCCGTGGCCGAGTGATACAGCCCCGATGGCGACCGGCGGGGCAACCCCACCCGAGCCGGCCGGCCACGCCACCCCCCTCGCGGCGCGGCGCTCGCGCTGGATCGGGCAGCAGTACGCGGACATCACCAAGCTTCGGGAAATCGCTGCGCGTCACGACCGGGCCGCGGCCCGGGCCCAACAACGGGCGTCCCGGCTGAACACGCGCATCGAGAAGCTGCGCCACCAGGCGACCCTCCTTCGCGAGAGAGGCCAGCGCGTGCTGGCCGAGATCCCGGACATCGAGCAGCAGATCAAGCAGCACGAGCGCGACATCGAGGCCGCGACGAATAAGACGGGCGGCGCCCCGGTGGGCTCGGACGTCACCAACCTCCACTACCGCGTCCGCAAACTCCAACAGAAGGTCGTCGACCGCCAGCAGAAGTCCCGGGCCCTCGAGCTCCGGGCGGCGACGAAGACCCAGAAGACGGCCGAGCTCAAGGTCAAGGTCGACCGGTACGTCGAGGCGGCGCGCCTCGCCGAGCAGGAGGCGACCGCCTACCGTCAGCGCGCCGACCGGCTCCAGCTGGTCACCGAGCAGGACGTCGCTTCCCAGATCACCTCGACCGCCGCGCCGGCGAAGTCCGTGGGGAAGGACGAGCCGCCCGGCACACTATGAAACTCGTCGTGACCGTCGGGATGCCCGGCTCGGGCAAGGACGAGCTCATCGCGGTCGCCCGGTCGATGGGCCTTGCGACGCTCAAGATGGGTGACCTCGTCCGCGACGAGACCCGACGCCGCGGGCTCCCCGTGACGAACGCGAACGTCGCACGGGTCGCTTCCGAGGAGCGGGAAAAGCACGGAGCTGGGGTCTGGGCCCAGCGGGCCCTTCCGAGGCTCACCGAGACCCGCATGCTCGTGGACGGCTGCCGCTCGGACACCGAGGTGACCGTCTTCCGCCACAACTTCGGCGACCTCTTCGTGCTCGGGATCTACGCCTCCCCCGAGACCCGCCACGCTCGGATGGCGAGCCGCAGTCGGACGGATGACGGCGCGGGCCTCCAGGAGTTCTACGACCGCGACCGGCGCGAACTCAAATGGGGCATCGGCAACGCCTTCGCCCTCGCCGACGGGATGCTCGTGAACGAGGGGAGCCTCGACGAGTTCCGGCGGGGCGCCCGTGCGATGCTCGAGCGGATCCTCGCCCGAGAGGACTAAGGCTCACGCCTCGCCCATCGTCGCCGGCACGCCGCCAGCGAGAAGCGTGCGGACCGAGTCGAACCGCTCGCGATCGACGATGACCGCGGTGCGGCTCCGGCCGGTTCGTCGCCGCGCGACCTCGAGTGCGAGGTGCCGGTCGCGCGCGTTCGCGAGCCCTCGGGAGCCACGTCCCGGGGAGACCCGGCGGTCCCACTCAAGCGCGAACTCGTCGGGCGTCGAGGGGGTCGGGGGATTGCGGGAGACCCGGCGCTCCCTCACCGTGCGCCGGACGAGCTCGACGTATCCGATGTGCTCGGCGAAGAGGGAGGCTGACCTCTCGTCGCTCGGGTCGAGCGGCTCGGCAGAGACGCCACGCCCGCGGGCCCAACGCAGGACCTCGACGAACGTCGGGTTCGGTACGCGCACCTCCCCGAATCGCGTGAGCCCCCGGACCTCACTCGTCTCCGTCGGCGAGAGCGGGACGACCGGCTCGGCCTCGGCGAGAACGAAGTAGTCGACGAGCCCCTGCATCTCCTCCGGCGAGAGGCCGAGGCCGACCCAATCCGGACGATACTGATCGAGAGCGGTGATCGCCGGAACCACCTCCGACAGGAGACCACGGACCGGAGCCAGTAGGAAGACCGCGCCGTCGGAGCCGATCCGCGCGGTGATCACGGACCTTCTCGTTCGGCGATCTCCTCGAGGAGGTCGTCAGCGTCCCGGTGGCGTCGGAGCTCCGAGGTGCTAAGGATCGGCAAGCCCCCGATCGAGGACCGGTGGATCCGCTCGCGGACGACGAACATCGCGTGGCCCTCGGCGACGTGAGCGAGGCCATGAAGGACCTCGGCCCGGTGGAGGGCCATCCGCAGGCTCCCGATCGCCGCGAGCAGGATGTCGGGAGTGCGGGCGAGTGCGTCGAACGGTGCGCGCGCGGTGAGCGTGAAGTCGAGGCCGAGGCCATCGAGCTGGCTCAGGACCGAGTCGCGCCAGGGATCCCCGCTCGCGATCCGGGTCGGCTCGGCTCGGGGCCCGGCCTCGTCGCCGGGCTCGGAGGCGGGCGCGGAGAAGACCGGCGGTTCAAACAGGTCCGCGGGTCGGACGATTGGTTCGCCGAGGTAGCGCTCGATCCGATCGATTACCGTGATCTCGGCCCCGGCCCCGTCCTCGTAGAGCTGGATGGCCCGCCGTGAAACGCCCGCGATCGCGGCAAGGGTCCCGAGCGAGAGTGCCCGACCGGTCCGAAGCTCCCGCAGCCGATCACCGTCGATCCGCGCGAACGTGCCTCCCGGGCTCGCGTAGAGGAACGGCGGGAGGGCCTTCTCGAGGTACTCCTGGAGCGTCCCCTCGGTCACGATCGGGACACCGTATCGAGTATAGACGACGCCGGAGTCGAGCTCGGAGGCGCCCGAGGTCTGTCCGATCACAAGGACGTTCGCAGGAAACAGCCGCCCGAGCTCGCGGAGCCGGTCGGCCTCCTCCGAATCGAACGCGTCGATGTTCTTCAGGACCTTGACAAGAAGCAAGGTCGAATCTCGGCGGGCGGCGAGATCAAAGCTGGACGGGCGAATCCCATGAGCGTCCGCCACGTAGAAGCCCGCCTGCTCTAGGCGGGTCCGGATCCGCTCGATCCATCGTTCTCGGGAGGAAGCCACCGGTACTCACCCGGTAGAATGACTTATCGCTCGTATTTAATATCCAATCCTGGTCCGTCGCCTGTCTCTATCGAGAGCCCGACACTACAGTCCTCGCCTCGCAACACTCATGGTCCGGGGCTGACTCGGCGGGTGGAGTGAGCGCGCGACTGGTTCCGGTTCCGGGATCCGCGGCCCTATTGATCGAACCCTCCGGCCGGAGAGGGCCGCGGACGCTGGTGGTATCCGATGTCCACCTCGGCCTCGGATCGAGTCCGGTCCGACCGGACGGCCCGGTCGAGGGTTCGGGCGCGACCCTCTCCGGGGAACTGATACGCATCGGACGGCAGGCACGGGCCGACACGATCGTGATCGCGGGGGATGCGAAGCACCCCATCGTTGGGACGCCGGCTCCGCTGCGACCGGTGGTCTTCGATTTCTTCTCCGAGCTGCTCAAAGGGGGGTTCCCGACGGAGCTCGTCCTCGGCAACCACGACGTGGGGATTGTTCCGCACCTTCCCCGGGAGGTCGAGGTCCATTCGGCCGGCGGTATCGTCCGGGACGGGGTCGGGATCTTCCACGGCCACCGATGGCCGGCGCCGCAGCTTCTTAGGGCTCCGCGGCTCGTTGCCGGGCACCTTCATCCAGGGTACCGTCTCGCCCCGACCGCCGGAGATCCGGAAGGCAAGCGTCGCTGCTGGGTGCGGGTCGAGGTCTACCCGCGAGAGGCCCCGACCGGTCGAACCCGCCGCCATCCTGAGCCTCGCGCCAAGGAGATCGTCATCCTTCCGGCTTTCAACCCCCTTGCCGGCACAGAAGCGCTCAATCGCGAGCGGCCGGCCCGGGGTCGGACGTTCCTCTATCGTCGATTCCTTTCGCTGGGGGTGCCGCGGGCCTACCTTCTTGACGGGACCGATCTAGGTCCGCTGCCTACGCCGGGGCCGGGCGCTCCCTCGAGCTGAGCAGCTTCTCAAGCTCGTTCGGGTCGGTGACCGGCGGCGCGCACGAAGTGCCGGAGCAGACGAGGGCCCGGGGTTGGGTGGATCCCCCAGAGGGAACCGAATCCGGGACGGCGAACGGCGGCGCGGGTCGTCCTTCGAATATCCAGAGATTGGGATGCCAGGTGGTTCGCGCGGTCCGGATCAGTCGGCGAGCCTCGTCGCCCGAACCTTCTACGATCACGGTCGTGCCGGTGGTCTCGGTAAGACCGACCGCGAGCGCGGAACCCGCTGCGAAGAGACCCGAGCCGGCGATCCTTCGGACGACAGGGCCGAGTAAGTCCACGGCCTTCGCTCGCCACCGGTCCTCGTGTCCCAAGGCGTACAGCCGGAGGAACGCGAGCGCGGCGGTCGCGTTGGCAGAGAGGTGGGGACTGTCTTCGAGAGGGTAGGACGGCTCGAGGATGCCACCGACGTGCGGACCGTCGTACAGGGCGGGGGCGATGTCCCGGAGGAGTCCGTCCTCTCCGCGGAACTCGCGGTCGACGAGCTCGAGCAGATCCACCGCCGGGGCGAGGAGGTCCGGGTCGGCCGTGGCTCCCGCTAGTTCGAGGAGCCCGTTCGCGAACGCTACCTGATCCTCCAACAGGCCGAAGCCGCTGGCTCCCTTGGGGTCGAGACGGTGCGCGACGCCCACGCCCGGTCGATATGCTTCCTTGAGGAAACGTTCGGCGGCCATGTGCGCTTCGGCCCAGACCGCGGAATCACCCAGGAACGAGCCGGCCCGTGCGAAGGCCGCGATGAATCTACCGTTGATGTCTGCGTAGAGCGCGCGATCCACTGCGGGGGCAGGCCGACGCGCCCGGGCGGCCCGAAGAAGCGCCACCACCCGATCGAGCGTCGGTCCCGACCCATCTCGCAGTGAAAGCCCCTCGGCCGCGTCGGTCGCGGAAAGCGCACGAAAGAGAACGTTCCGCTCGGGGTCGTGGGGCATGCGCCCCTCCGTCCCGACTCCGAAGAACCGGCTCGCGAACTTGAGCTCGTCCCCGGAAAGAACCTCTTTGAACTCGGCACGGGTCCAGGTGAAGTAATTCCCGTCGTCCCCGGGCGCATTATCGGCGTCCTGGCTTGCACCGAACCCGCCCTCCGGATCGCCGAGGACGGTCCGCACCCAGTCGAGGGTGCCACGGACGACCTCCTCAAATCGCGGCTCGGCGAACCGCTGTGCACCCTCGACATACGCGCCGAGCAGCGCCGCGTTGTCGACCCCCATCTTCTCAAAGTGAGGGATGTGCCAGCCTTCGTCGACCGAGTAGCGGTGGAAGCCTCCGCCGACCTGATCGTACATCCCCCCGTCGGCCATCCGGAGCAGAGTGTCCCGGGCGCGGTCGGGACCGACGGCAGTGCCGTGGGCGAAGCCGTCCCAGAGAAGGAAGGAGACCGCGGTGGGGTGCGGGAACTTCGGGGCCATGCCGAACCCACCATTGACCGGGTCGTAGCTCGACAGGATCTCTCCTCGGACGTTCGCGAGGAACTCCTCGAACGGGGGGCTCGTCGGAGCGCGTGCCGAACGCATTCGTTCGATCGCCTCACGAATCGACTGCGCGTTCTCGCGGATTCGCTCCGGTTCCTCATTCCACAGACGCGCGACTTCCTTGAGCACGCGACGGAACCCTGGTCGGCCGTGCCCGTCGGTGGGAGGGAAGTACGTCCCGCCGAGGAACACCTCGCCGTCCGGCGTGAGGAAGCCGGTGAGCGGCCAGCCACCCTCACCCGAGAGAGCTCCGACCTGCCGCTGATAGCGACGATCGACTTCGGGGTTCTGGTCGCGGTCGACCTTCACGGCGACGTAATGCTGCGTGATCAGCCGGGCGACCTCGGGGTCCGAGTAGGTCCCCTCGTCCATGACGTGGCACCAGTGACACCACGACGCACCGATGTCGAGCAGGATCGGTCGCTTCGACGCGCGGGCGAGTTCGAATGGTTCCGCCCCCCACGGATGCCAGTCAATCGGCTGTTCCGCAGCACCGCGCAGGTACGCCGAGGTCTGGTCGGCAAGTCGCCACCCGCCTTTCCGGGGAGACGGTTCGCTCGCGGGGGCCATACCTAGAGGGACCCCGGGGCTCTCTTACGGTTGCTGGGGGCCATCCGGGGCGCTCCAAGACCCCGGGCGAATTCGTTACCGGCTGACGACCGCGTTACCTCCCCGGCGCTCGTTATAAAGGGGACCTCAGTGCCCCCGGCCGGAGAACGTCCGATGGAGATGCAACCTGGGCAGATGGCCTACGACCGGGCGATCACCGTTTTCTCGCCCGATGGTCGACTCTTCCAGGTCGAATACGCGCGGGAGGCCGTTCGCCGCGGGGCCACAACCGCCGGGGTCGTATACGCTAACGGCGTCGTGCTCATCGCCGACCGACGCATCCCCAACCCGAAACTCGCGGAAGCCTCTAGCCTCGAGAAGATCCACCAGATCGACGAGAACATCGCATGCGCGACGGCAGGTCTCGTCGCGGACGCTCGCGTCCTCGTAGATTACGCGCGGCTGTCCGCGCAGATCAACCGCGTGACCTACTCGGAGCCGATGTCGGTCGAGCTCCTCGTGCGCCGGATCTGCGACTACAAGCAGCAGTACACGCAATTCGGCGGGGTCCGTCCGTTCGGGACCGCCCTGCTCGTGGGCGGGTACGACGACGGGGGGGTCCACCTGTTCGAGACCGAGCCTTCCGGCTCGTTGACGAGCTTCAAGGCGGCGAGCACTGGAGGCAACAAGGGACCGGTCATGGACCTCTTCGAGCAGAAGTACCGGCCTGGCCTCAACCGGGACGACGCGATCCTCCTCGCGCTCGAGGGCTTGCGCGCCGGGCTCGAGGAAGGCGGCAACCTCTCGTCGGTCGAGGTCTGCACGGTCGAGCAGTCGGTCGGCATGACTCGGCTCAACGCGGAAGAGCTCGCGAAGTACGTTGCGCGTCTCCCTGCAGCCGGCGGAACGGGTAAGAGCGGCCGCGCCTAGCCCGTCTCGGCGGCACGACCCCCGATGGTCACGGTCGAGGACGCGGTCATCGCCCGGTGGGAGACCCAGGGCTCTCGGTTCGAGGTTCTGGTCGACCCCCAGGCCGTACAGGACCTGAAGGACGGCAAGCCGGTCAACCTCACGGACAAGCTCGCGCTCGACCAGGTCTTCAAGGACGCGAAAAAGGGCGACAAGATCTCCGAGGAGCACCTCGAGCGCACGTTCCACACCCGCAATCTCGCCGAGATCGCCCGGCAGATCATCTTGAAGGGCGAGGTCCAGGTGACGACCGAGCAGCGTCACACCCTCCAGGAAGCGAAGCGCAAGCAGATTGTCGCGATGATCGCGCGCAATGCGATGAACCCCCAGACCGGTGCCCCGCATCCCCCCGCCCGGATTGAGTCGGCGATGGCGGAGGCGAAGGTGCATATCGACCCGTTCAAACCGGTCGACGCCCAGGTGCAAGAGGTTCTGGCCAAACTGCGTCCGCTGATCCCGATTCGGCTCGACACCGTCAAGGTCCGGATCAAGCTGGCCGGCCAGTACTACCCCCGGGTGATTGGGGAGATCAAGGGGCTCGGCCGGATCGTGGACGAGCAGTGGCTCGGGGACGGGAGCTGGAGCGGGACGGTCGAAATCCCGGCCGGTATCCAGACCGAGCTCTACGAGAAGCTCAGCGCGCGGACGAAGGGCTCCGCGGAGACCGCTTTGGTTAAATAGGCCACCCCCGTCGCGCGCCGCGGTGCAGCACAGAAAATGTCCCGAGGTCATCGTCCCGGCCACCGACGTCGAGGTCGCGAGGACTCCTCCTCGCACCCGTCGGGCGAGCGGATACTAGTTCTTCCCGGTGAGGAGATCCCGGCCCACGGCCTGAAACCCGGGCCCGGCACGTACCGGACCGGAGGTAAGGTCTACGCAAGCGTCCTCGGCCTCCTCTCCTCCCGGCCGCCGCTTGTCCAGGTCATCCCACTGTCAGGCCGGTACATCCCGAAGCCGGGCGACGTCGTCCTGGGGACCGTCACGGACGTGCAGGGGACGTTCTGGCTCCTCGATATCGGTGCCCCTCGATGGGCGCCGCTCCACATGACCGGCACGCCCTGGAAGATCGACGTCGGCGAGACCGAGCGGTACCTCCACGTCGGAGACGCGGTCACGGTCCAGGTCGAGAATCTCGACGCGACCGGTCGGATCGGTGTCACCATGCTCGGCGAGGGGCTGGGAAAGCTCGAGGGCGGCACGATCGTCCACGTCTCCGCCGCGCGCATCCCCCGCGTCGTGGGACGGGGCGGCTCGATGGTCGGGATGATCACGCGGCACACCGGAGCCCAGATCGTCGTCGGCCAGAACGGACGGATCTGGGTCAATGGGACCCCAGAGGCGATCCGGCGCGTCACCGCGGTCCTCCGGCTAATCGATGAGAACGGTCAGCGCTCGGGGCTCACCGACCGGGTCGAGAGCTACTTATTGTCCACGATGCCGACCGGCCCCTCCGGGCCCCGGGAGCCTCCGATGGAGAGCGCGGGCCGGGAGGGTCCGGAATCCTCCGAGCCGTCGGCGCCGCCCCGGTCGCCTCCGATGCTCGACGATGAGGTCGAACCTGAGAGCGACGAAGAGAACGGCACGGACGAATCCGGGGATCTCTAGGATCCCCGAGGATACATTCCAGGAGAGAAGTATGGGAAACGTGGGAGCGAAGGAGATTCCTGTCCTTCTGAGCCCGGAGGGGCTCCGGATTGACGGGCGGAGATTGGACGAACTGCGGCCGCTGACCATCCAGGCGGGCGCGCTGCACCAGGCGGATGGATCCGCGTTCGTCGAGTGGGGCGCGAACAAGGTGCTGGCGGCCGTCTACGGGCCGCGCGAAGTCCACCCGCGCCATCTGCAACAGAACCACAAGGCCGTCATCCAGTGCCGGTACAACATGGCGGCGTTCTCCGTCGATGAGCGAAAGCGACCCGGACTCGACCGCCGCTCGCAGGAGATATCGAAGGTCATCGGAGAGGCGTTCGAGTCGGTAGTCTTCGCCGAGGAATACCCCCGGACGAGCATTGACATCTACATCGAGGTCCTGCAGGCGAACGCGGGGACCCGGTGCGCCGGCCTCGTCGCCGCATCGGTCGCCCTCGCCGACGCCGGGATCCCGATGGTCGACCTCCTCCCCGCGGTCGCGGTAGGGAAGGTCGGTGGCGCCATCGCGCTTGACCTCAAGAAGGAGGAGGACAACTTCGGTGAGGCCGATCTCCCGATGGCCCTCGTACCGCAGTCCGGCCGGCTCGTGCTTCTCCAGATGGAGGGGCACATGACCGAGGCCGAGCTCGCTCAGGCGCTCGACCTTGGGGTGAAGGGCTGTCGCGAGATCTACGAGAAGATGAAGCAGGCGCTTCGCGAGCGGTACGCTATCGGCCCGATGGCGGGAGCGTCCTCATGAGCGAGGAGGTTGACGCCGAGATCCGAACGACCCATGTCCTCGACCTAGCGGCCGAAGGAAGGCGCCTCGATGGGCGGGGACCGGACGAGTACCGAAAGATCACCATCGAGCCCGGGTTCGTCGCGACGGCGGACGGCTCGGCCCTCGTACGGATTGGGGACACTGCGGTCGTCGCCGGAATCAAACTCGAGCCGGGAAAGCCGTTCCCCGACACTCCCAACGCCGGGGTCCTCACGACGAACGCGGAGCTAATCCCGCTCTCGAGCCCGACATTCGAGCCGGGGCCTCCACAGCCGGGGGCGATCGAGGTCTCTCGAGTGGTCGACCGCGCGATCCGGGCGGCCGAGACGATCGACCTCACGCGTCTCTGCGTCACACCGGGCGAAAAGAGCTGGGTCTGCTACGTCGACATGCATGTCATCGACCACTCGGGCAACCTCATCGACGCGTCGCTCCTCGCTGCGGTGACCGCGCTCGCGCACTCGACCGTGCCGGCGAAGCGGTTCGAGGTCGCCGAAGCGGACTATCCGCTCGACATACAGCACTACCCGATCGAGTGCACCTTCGTGCGGCTCGGCGACACGATCGTGGTCGACCCGACGTTCGACGAGGAGCGGGCCGCCCAGGGTCGCCTCACGGTGGCGACGGACGAGGCCGGCCGCATCGTCGCGATGCAGAAGGGCCTTGTCGGCGCGTTCTCTCCCGACGACGTCAAGGAGACGGTACGGCGGGCGTTCCGCCACGGCGCCGAGCTCCGGGAGCTGGCAAAGGGGGGAACGCCGTGAGCAAGCACACCAAGAAGGTCGCCTCGACCGGCTGGATGGGCCCCCGGTACGGGATTCGAATTCGCCGACGTGTCATCGAGATCGACCAGACCCGCTCGCGCCCGGCCCAGTGCCCGCGGTGTTCGACCGTGACCCTCTACCGGGTCGCGAGCGGCGTCTTCGAGTGTCGTCGCTGCGGCACCCGGTTCGCCTCGGGCGCCTACGTCTTTCAGGCCCCACCCCCGATCACGCGCGCCGAGACCGAGGCCGCGGGCAACGCTTAAGCGGCCGAGCCCGGTCGTTCGATCGCCATGTTCCGCTGCATCCGGTGCGGGGAGGCGCTCCCGTCCGACGCGAACCTCTTCGGCGTCCGCTGCGACAACTGCGGCGGCAAGATCTTTACGAAAGAGCACCCGAACGTCAAGAAGACCTTGAAGGCGCGGTAGACGCGCTCTTCGCGCGGGGCACCGCGCTCTGGATCTCGAGCCAGATCCCGTCCGGGTCCTCGACGAACCCGATCCAGTACCGCCCTTCCTCGAGCCACGGCTCGACCGCCACCTTCGCCCCAAACGCGACGAGCCGCTCGATCGTCGCGCGGGCGTCCTTCACGTCGAACCCGAGGTGGTCGAGCCCCTCGCCCACCGTGTAAGGAGTCCGGTAGCGCGATCCCTCCGGATAGAAGTTCAACTCGAGCTGGACTCCGGAATCGGGATCCCTCAGGTTCACCCAGATCCCCCCGTGGCTCATCTTCCCGCGCTTTCGTTCGACCAGCCCGAGACCCTGGACGTAGAAGCGGAGCGACCGTTCAAGGTCAGTGACTCGGATGCCGGTGTAGCGCAATGTCATGCTGAGGGGAGCGCGACGGTGAGTTATAGCGGTGAGCTCGGCCAACGACGGTGGGGAAGACGCAAGGCCCAGCCGGGGCTTTGGGGAACGACTAAAGACGGAGCCCCCTTACCGGGCGATGCGCCGGCCGACCCTCACCTTTCTCGGAGGCGTCCACGAGATCGGTGGGAACAAGATCCTCGTCGAGGACGGGCCCGACCGCGTCCTTTTCGATTTTGGCCCATCGTTCTCCCCGCGGTGGGAGGAATACTACGTCAATTTCCTCCAGCCCCGGTCGACGAGTCCGGCGAAGGACCTCCTCGAGTTCGGCCTCGTGCCCCGGATCGAGGGGCTCTATTCCCGGGAGGCACTCGGGGACGCGGACCTAGCTTGGAAGCCGCCCGAAGTCCACGCGATCTTCATCAGCCATGCGCACGCCGATCACGCCGGGCACCTCAATCTGGTCGACCCGTCGATACCGGTCTACGTGGGGGAGGGTACGCGCGAGCTCCTCCGGGCGATCGACAGCTCGACCGCGATGAAGTACGGCGATCACGACTGGCGGACGTTCGCGGACCGGGCCCCCATCCGCGTCGGACGGATCGAAGTGGTGCCGTTCCCGGTCGACCACTCGGTCCCGTTCGCCTACGGGTTCCTGATCCGGACCAGCGAAGGGACGATCGTCTACACCGGTGACTTTCGCCATCACGGGCCGCGGGCGTCCGACTCCCACGAGTTCTTCCGTGCGGCGGAATCGGAGCATCCGGCGGGACTCCTGATCGAGGGGACCCGTGCGGGTCCCGACACCCGCCGAAACCTCACCGAGAACGGTGTACGGTCGGAGGTCGACCGGCTCCTCGGCCGACACCCCGGACTCGCCCTCGCGTGCACCTACCCGCGCGACGTCGACCGGCTTACCACTCTCCACGCCGCCGCGCAGGCCGCCGGGCGGAAGCTCGTCGTCTCCGCCCGAACGGCCTACCTGCTAGCTTCGATCGCGGGAAAGTGGACCTCTGGGAAGCTCCCGCTCCCGGGAACTCCGGACGGCGTGGAGGTCTACCAGCGGAAGAAGAAGCGGTACTGGGAGTACGAGAAGCCGTACCTCGATACGGGGCTTTCCGCGACGGAGGTCCGGTCCCATGGAGAGCGGTACCTCTTGGCCCTCGACCTCTCGCACTTCCCCGAGCTGATCGACCTCCGCCCACCCCGCGGTACTCCGTTCATCCATTCGATGAGTGAGCCGTTTAGCGAGGACGACGTCGACGACAAGGTGATGCACAACTGGCTCGACCATTTCGGGCTTGAGTTCCACCAGATGCACGCGAGCGGCCACGCTTCGGAAGGGGAACTGTTCGAGATCATCCGCTCGATCCGTCCCCGAAGGGTCTACCCCATCCACACCGAGCACCCCGAGGCGTTCCGCGCGATCGGTCCGAGTGCGCATCCCCCCGAGCTCGGGGTGCCCTATCCCGTGACCCCGGGATCCCCGACCCCGAGGGATTAAGCCCTCGACCTTCTGTCCGCGGTTCGATGGTCCCGGACCGCCTCGCCACGGGGATCTCATCCGTGGACCGGCTGTTGGGAGGCGGACTCGAGGTCGATTCCCTTACCGAGATCTACGGCGAAGGAGGGAGCGGAAAGACCCTGTTCTGCCTCCACGTGGCCCACCGCGTCGCGCGGGAGGGGCGGTGGGTCTTCTATATCGACACTGAGGGGGTGAGCGTCGACCGACTCCGATCGATCGCGGGCGACGAGCTCGATCGGATCCTGAAGCGGCTCCTCCTTTCCACCCCTTCGAACCTCGAAGAACAGGGGCGAGCGATCGCGACCGCGTGCGCTCTTACTCGGGAAGGTAAGCGTCCGGTCGGTCTGATCGTGGTCGACTCCGGGACGGCGTACTACCGGCTTTCGCTCTCGGGCGCGGACGAGGACGACGCACGCCAGACGCTCTCGCTCGCCGTCGCTGAGCTCGTTGCGACCGCCCTTGCTTCGCACGTCGCCGTGCTCTTCACCAATCAGGTGTGGCGGAGCGTTCGAGAGGGCACTCTCGAGCCGCTCGGTGGGTCCTTCCTCAACCATGCGGCGAAGACCATCCTGCGTTTCGACCGGCTCCCCGGCAACCGGCGGCGGGTCGTGCTCGTCAAGCACCGGGCCCTGCCGGAAGGTTCAGCCGAGTTCCGGATCACCCCGAGCGGGCTCGATTGAGGTCGCGTCGGTGAAAGTCAAATAAGTCCGCGCGCGACTCCGGAATCGATGCCCGGACCGATCGAGTACTCGGACGTCTCCACGCCGATCGGAATCTTCCGCCTGGTCTACCAGGGTTCGAGCCTCCGGGTCGTCGATCTCCTCGAGAGTGGGGTCCCCCAAACCGGGCTCCCCACCGGCGCGGTTCGCCGCAAGCCTCCGTATCCCGACGGCAGTCCCCCGAAGCAGCTCCAAGAGTACTTCCACCACCGACGCACTAGGTTCGAGCTCAATCTCGATCCGGACACGGCCTCAGACTTTGACCGGATCGTCTGGAAGGCCCTCTGCGACGTACCATTGGGCCGTACGGTGACGTACGGCGAGCTCGCCCGGCGGGCCGGATTCCCCGGAGCCGCGCGCGCGGTCGGAGGAGCCATGGCCCGCAATCCGATCCCGATCGTGATCCCCTGCCATCGGGTAGTTGGCCACGGAGGCTCAATCACCGGCTTCGGGCTCGGGCTCTGGCGAAAGCGCTGGCTCCTCGACCTCGAGGGGTCGTGGCCGATCCGCTCCCGATCCGCGGAGGGGCCCCGGCCGCACGGACAGCGAACGCTGGACGAACCCGTCGAGGTCCGGCTCACCCGGGCCCCACGTACGTCACCTACTACAAGGGACCGTAAGTAGACCGGCTACCGGGAGCCATTCGACCTACTACGTGCCACGTAGCTTGTGCTCCCCCAGGGGGCGGTCGTACCTTGGTCGTACCTACTAGGGGCAGTGGTAGGTTCCGAACCGCTCCAATAATGGTGCAAGACGGTGAATGGCCCGCCCTCCCCGAGACGTCCGGGTAAAGCTACTGCAGCCGTAGTAGGTTCGACGCACAGCGCCGAAGCCGGTTACCTACTACACCTCGTAGTAGGTTTCCTCGACGGCCGATGAGAGGGCCGCCGGGCGCCGATCAACCGGAATAGTACGCCGCGTCGTACGGCTCGGGCTTGAGGCCGCGGCGCTGACGAATCTCGGCCACGACCCCCGGCTGGAGCTCGGGCGGGACCGGCTCGAAGCCGAGCGACTCGGTCGCCCAGAGGACCTTGCCCGCGGTCGCGCTGCGGATGTCGGAGGCGAACCCGAACATCTCCGCGACGGGACTCTTCGCCACGATCGTCTGGAGGTCCCCGACGCTCGTCATATCAAGGATTTCGCCGCGGCGCCGCTGGAGCTCCCGAGTCGCGTTGGCGAGGACTTCCTGGGGAACGTTCACCGTCACCTTCTGGAACGGCTCGAGGAGGAGGCGGTCGCCGAGGACCATCGCTCCGTAGATGCCGGAGCGCGCCGCCGGGATCGTTTGCGCCGGGCCGCGGTGGATCGAGTCCTCGTGGAGCTTCGCGTCGACGAGGCGGACTTTGAGGCCGTAGACCTTCTCGTTCGCGAGCGGGCCACGGTTCATCGCCTCCTTGAACGCGTCGATGATCAGGTCCATCGTCTCGTTGAGGTACTGGATCCCCTTCGTCACGTCGAAGAGGATGTTCGTGCCCTCGACCGCCACGATGCCGCGACCCTCGTCGCGCGAGATACCCAGCTGCTCGAGCTTGTTGACGAGGCTCTTCGTGTCCTTGAACGACTTCCCCTGCGGGACCTCGCCGTCGCGGATCGCCTGGACGACCGCGGGAGGGAGCGGCTCAACCTCGAAGTAGAACCGGTTGTGCTTATTCGGCGACTTCCCCTCGAAGGGACCGCCTTCGTGCTGTACCACTTCGCGGTAGACGACGATCGGCTTCGACGCCTCGATCTCGACCTTGTAGTCGTTGACGATTCGGTACTGCGTGATCTCGAGGTGGAGCTCGCCCATCCCGCTCAAGAGGTGTTCCCCGGTCTCCTGGTTGATCTCGACCCGAAGGCTCGCGTCCTCCTTCGCGACCTTCCGCATCACTTCGATGAGCTTCGGGAGGTCGGCCATCCGCTTCGGCTCGATCGCGACCGTCACGACCGGCTCGGAGACGTGACGGATCTCCTCGAAAGGGACCATCTCGGAGGACGAGGCCATCGTCGTCCCGGCGAAAGCGTCGGTGAGACCGATGACCGCGGCGATGTTGCCGGCGGTAACCTCCTCGACCATCAGCCGTTCGGGTCCCATGAACAGCGAGACGTGCTGCACGCGGTCCTTGATCTTCGTCCCGACCACGCTGAGCTCCATCCCCTTCTGCAGCTTGCCGGAGAACACGCGGCCCGTGGCGATCTCGCCGGCGCTCGGGTCCATCGTGATGTCCGTCACCATGAACGAAGTCGGCCCGCTCGGATCGGTGTTGACCATCGCGGTCCCGACCGATGAGCCGATGTCGCCTTTCCAGATGTTCGGGATCCGGTAGCGCTGGGCGACGTGCGGGCTCGGAAGGTGGCGCACGACCATGTCGAAGACGACATCATTGATCTTCGCGCGCTGGGCGATCTCCTTGGATCGGCCGGTGGAAACGAAGTCGATGATGTCGGGGAACTTGACGCCGGTCCGTTGCATGTACGGGACGCTGATCGCCCAGTTCTCGTAGCCCGAGCCGAACGCCACCGACCCGTCCCGCGGATCGACGCTCCACTCATCGACGAACTCCTCGGGAGCCATCTTGCGGATCAGCTCGTTGACCTCGGAGATGATCGTCGCGAACCGCTTCTGGAGCGAGTCCGGCGTGAGCTTCAGCTCCTTGATCGCCCGGTCGACCTTGTTGATGAACAGGACCGGCTTCACCTTCTCCCGCAGGGCCTGGCGCAGGACGGTCTCGGTCTGGGCCATCACGCCCTCGACCGCGCAGACGACGACGATCGCCCCGTCGACCGCGCGCATCGCGCGCGTGACGTCCCCGCCAAAATCGACGTGCCCCGGGGTGTCGATGAGGTTGATGAGATAGTTCTCGCTCTCGAACTCGTGGACGATCGTCACGTCCGCGTTGTTGATCGTCAGGAGCCGCGCCTGCTCCTGCTCGTCGAAGTTGAGATAGAGCTGCTTCCCCGCGAGCTCGGTCGAGATCATGCCGGCCGCCGCGAGCAGGTTGTCGGAGAGCGTGGTCTTTCCGTGGTGGATGTGCGCCACGATCCCAATGTTGCGGATCCGGTCGATGTTGTGCATCATCTCGGGGATGGCCTTCGCCAGTTCGCTACGGATGTGGGTCACGTTCGTCTCCCCCCGGCCGTCAGCGCGCCGACTGCGCGACCCGTTCGACCTCTTCCTTCCGCCCGACGGCGAACGACGTCAGGTCGCCCTTGGCTGCAAGACGAATCTCGTCCGCGAGACACGATTCGATTGGCTTCGTGGACTTGTGCGACGCCTGGATCGCCCCGAGAGCGAGGTTCCGGATCGCCACGTTGAGCCGCCGCGCCGGCGAGGCGTCCACGGCCCGAGGGACGGAGATCCCGCCGAACTGCAACCGCGTGACCTCCTCGCGAGGGGCGGCGTTCTCGACCGCATCGACGAGGAGCTGGAGCGGGTTCTTGCCCTCTTTCTGGGCGATCTCGTCGAACGCCTTGCGGACTGTCGTGAGCGCTTTCGACTTCTTCCCGGTGAACTTGCCGCCTTTCATCAAGTGGTTCGCGAGACGCTCGACTAGGTGCATGCGAGCTTTGAGGAACGGCTTACCCGAGAGACGGCCCTCGGAATGCGGCGAGTAGACCGGGTGCAGGTAGAGGTACGGCAGGAGACCTGGGTCGTGCACCTCGACCCCCTCGAACGGGTACTTGCCGAAGAGGGGCGGGATCGAAAACGGAGGCGGAGGCGGGGGCTGGGGGCGCTGGACGACGGGTCCGGGTTCCTCGCCCGTCGGCTCGGGCGGGGGGACCCCTTCAGGGGTTCCGCTCATCGGGTCGGCTTCTCCTTCCGACCCCGGACGAGCTCGTCGAGGGAGACGTTGTTCACCTGAATCACCTTGTATCGGACGCCGGGGATGTCGCCGTACGACCGCCCCATCCGTCCCCCGATCCCTTCGACCAGCACCTCGTCGTGCTCGTCGATGAAGTTGATCGCCCCGTCGCCGACCGCGAACGCCGT
>JASHQX010000005.1 GCA_030038895.1 Thermoplasmata archaeon | reverse complement strand
GACCTCCCCGCCGCGGAGGTCGAGCCGCTCCTCGTATCGTACCGGCTCGCCGGAGCCGGCGCCTAAGCTGTAGGGTCCTGGACGAACGGGCCGGCGACCGCCGTACCGTCCGAGTTCACCGAGGACAGGGTGTGGGTCCGGGGGGCCCCGAACGGCCGGAACGGCTTGCCGTTCCCGCTGTAGTACTTCGAGAAGTGCTCGACGAAGATCAGCCGCGCCCCTTGGATCCCGGGCTCGAAGACCCCGATGATCACATTGAACGCCTGGCCCCCGACGATCACGATCGCCGCGAGGAGGATCCCGACGATCGGGCCGAGGCCGTGCAGGAGGAGGATCGCGATGTCATTGATCACGAGCGCCAGCACGACCGACGCGAGCAGGATCCCGACCAGCCGGGTGTAGGAGAGGATGTGGCTGACGATGTCGATCAGCCCCAGGACCCCGAAGACGCCCTCGCCGCTGATGAGGAGCGCGATCCCGACCGCGAGGCCGACGACCGAAAGGTCGGTGACGAGGTCGAACGGCGGAGGGAGTTTGTGGGACTCGATGACCTCAAGGCCGAAGAACGCGATCCCCCAAGCGAAGGCGATCCCCCCTACCTTCCCGATCGCCCCGCGGCGGTGGTGGTGGAAGTACTCCTTGAGCGCCCCGAGCGCGAAGCCGAGGGTCACCATCCCGAGGCCGAAGAACCCGGCGATCTTCAGCAATAGACCGACGTTCCCCGCCTTGAGCGGGTCGGCGATCGTCGGGAGCCCGAAGACGAGGTGGAGCAGGTGGACGCCGAAGAACTCGTCGAACACGAATCCGAGGCCGATAGCGATCAGGCACCCGGGAATGAGCGCCCAGGCGAGCTGCTGCATGCCCTTGGGTCCCATGATGAGCTTGACGAAGTTGCGTCCGGCGCGGGGGAGGTAGCGGGCCCCGGGGAACCCGCGGATCATCCAGATGCAGATCAACAGAATCGTGAGGCCGTACCCCCAGTCTCCGAGCATCAGGCCGAAGAAAATCGGGAAGACGATCGAGAAGATCAGGGTCGGGTCCCACTCGGTGGCCTGCGGGAGAGAGTAGAACCGGATGAAGAACTCGAACCGGCGCACCCCGCGCGGGTTTCCCATGATCGTCGGCGGCTCCTCGGTCGTGGGGACGATGTAGAAGTAGACCCGGCCCTGGGTCGCCTGCTGGACGACGGACTCGAGACGCGCGACGTCCCGCGCCGGGACCCACGCCTCGAGGGCGAACGTCGACCTCCCGGCGCCAAGCTTCGCGAGCACCTCCGACTTGCGGTTCTCGATATCGAGCGCCTCGGCGATCGACGCAACCGTGGGGTACCACTGAGCGGCGACTTCCTTCAGGCGGGCGGCGATCTCCCTCCGCCGCTCGGCGATCGTGGCCTCTCGTTGGGCGAGCGCCTCCCACTCCTCGCGCGGCGTTCCCGAGAGGGCGGGGATCGCCGTCAGGCGCACGCCGTGGCTCTGCGCGGCTCGCGACAGCGCGTCCGCTCCGGCGGGTCGCAGGATGAGCAAGAACCGGCTTGTCTCCTCGTCCGAGGGACCCGGGAGCACCTGCGCGTCCGCGGCGGCCGGGAGGAGCCCCTTCAGTTCGGCGAGCCCCTCGGGCTTCGCCTCGCCGTAGAAGCAGAGGAAGTTCGACGCCTTCGACCGCAAGTACTCGAGGCGGTCGGGGTAGAAGGCGAGCTTGTCGAGGAGCGTGAGGGTGTCGCGGATCCCCTTCTCCTCGGTCACGAGGCGGTCGTCCTCTCGTTTCAGCTCGCCGACCTCGGCGTCGATCGGGACGGTCTTCGTGGCCGCGAGCACGTCAGCGAGCGAATCGAAGCGACGCGGCACGGGGTTGCCGGACGGCGGGAGCGCGCTCAGGAGGCCCCGGAACCGGAGCGCCTCGTCGCCGACGCGACGCAGCGTCTCGGTCCCGCGTTCGGGGGAGAGTTGCGCCATCGCCTCGGCGGAGAGCGGTTCGACCTGGGCGATGCGGAGATCGTGGAGGAGGGTGAGGATCCGCTCTTCCTCGTCCCGGAGACCGAGGAGGCCGACCTTTTGCATGCGGACCGGTCGAAGCGCCAACGCCGGACTCCCTATTCAGGGGCAAACGGTCCGAAGACGAGGGCGATCACCTGGTCACGGTGGTCCGACGGCCGCTTTCCCGCCGGGCTGCCCGCGTCCTTCGCCTCGACCTCGCCTCGAGCGAAGATCTCGGCGACCTCCTTCTCCACTTCGGCGTGCGCGCGCTCGAGCGCGGCGGCGCGCTCGGTCTCGGTCTCGGCACGCGCGGCGGCGAGCGCCTGGTCGGCCTCCGAGCGCAAGCGCGCGAGCGTCGATTCCGAGTCGCGGCGGGCCGCCGTGAGCTTCTCCTCCCACTCGGTCTCGGTCGCCTTGATCCGCTTGAGGACCTCGATCGACCCGAGCTCGAGAGGGGCCGCGGCGGCGCTCGAGGCCATCAGGAACCTCCGTAGAGCTTCGCCACGAGCACGAAGAGGATCAGGAGGGCGGCGATCTTCCAGGCCCAGCTCGCGGCCCAGACGATGGCGAATTGGCGGGCGGCGGGAATGCTAAGCTGCAACGCTTGACTCCTCCTGCTCCATCTTGCGCTTGACGGTCTTCAACATCGAGAACGAGTCCCGCTCCATCTCGTCGAATCGGAACTTGATGTACCGGACGGTGTCCTGCAAGCGCGGGACCAGGACGTTCTC
>JASHQX010000060.1 GCA_030038895.1 Thermoplasmata archaeon | reverse complement strand
CAAGCGCCTCATCGACATCGACGCCGACGAGCGCGCGCTCCGCCAGGTGATGCGGATCCAGGTTCCCGACGGCGTCAACATCGAAATCGTACTGACCGGTTAGGCGCGTGTTCGCCCCGGGGGCGGCCCGTTTCATCGGCCCCGAGGCGGCGGTTGCCATCGTCACCGGCCTTCTCGGCGCATTGGGTGGACTTTCGGGAAGACTCCTCATCTTCGACGTGGTGATCTTCGCGCTCGCGGCTGGACTGGCGGTTTTCTTCGCAATCTTCTTCCGCGATCCGGAGCGCGCCCCAGGAGAGGGGATCGTATCGGCGGCCGATGGTCGCGTGCGCGCGATCGAGGTCGACGGCGGCCGATTGCGGATCTCCGTCTTCATGAACGTCACGAACGTACACGTCAACCGGCTTCCCCTCGACGCGACCGTCTCGGAGATCTCCGACAGCGGTCACGGGTATCGGCCGGCCTACGGACCCGAAGCTTCCAGTAACGTGCAGCGACGCTACCTCCTTTCCACCGCCCTCGGACCCGTGGAGGTCATCCAGATGACCGGGGTAGTCGCGCGACGCCTCGTTTCGTTCGTGCGACCGGGCGATCAACGACGAAAAGGGGACCGTTTCGGAATGGTCATTCTCGGCTCGCGCGTGGACGTTCTCCTCCCGGCCGACCGGGTCGAGGCGACCGTCCGGGCCGGGGATTCGGTAAGGGCGGGCACCAGCTCAATCGCCCGGGAGATCTCGTGACCGACCGCTGGCGTCTCGCGGCGAATCTCGCGACGCTCGGCAATGGGATCCTCGGTGTCGGCGCGGTCCTCTACGTCCTCGCCGGCAACAAGGTCTGGGCGATGCTTCTCATCGTCCTCGCGATCGGGCTCGATGGGCTCGACGGGATGCTTTCCCGCCGGAGTCAGGTTCCCGCCGGGTTTACCGGCCGCGTGGCGGACTCGGTCGCGGATGCGATTACCTTCGGCATCGCGCCGGCGTTCCTCATCGCGGTCCACACGAGCAACGTCAGCGCCTGGAGTCCATGGGAGACGCTTGCGACCCTGCTCGCCGCCGCCTACGTTGCGGCGGCGATCGCGCGCCTCACGTACTTCACAGCCCGCGGGTTCGAGCGGCCGTACTTCCTCGGGGTGCCGACCCCCCAGAGCGCCCTCGCGATCGTCGTGGTCCTGCTCTTCCATGACACGCCGGCATTCCAGTCGGTCGCGCCGCTCGGGGTCCTCGTCGGGACCACGATCGTCGCGGTGATGATGGTCGTCCCGGTCCCGTACCCGAAAATTCGGCGGGGGAACCGTCTTCGGATCCCGATGGCGGTGACAGCGATCGCGGCCGCACTTACCCTGGTTCCGCTTCAGTTCCGTCCCGCGGTCGGGTCTCCGCTCTTCCTCCTCGCGTACGGTTCCGCGTTCGTGTTCCTAATAGGGGTGGCCAGCTACTATCTGGCCGGGCCGTTCACCGTCCCGAGGCCCCACCCCCCCGCCCCCGCCGCATGACCGATCAACGAGCCATCCATCGGGTGCCCCTTTCGCGACGGGAGGCGCTCCTGTTCGAGGCCGGCATCAAGCTGGGAGGGGTCTTCCACCAGTACCTCGGTATGCCGGTCTCCTCACGGACGGCGGCGCCGCTGGCCCGCGCGATCGAGGCGGCGGTTGGGCTGCAGCCGTTTGTCCGTTCGGTTCGGGTGCGGATCCGCCCGGAGCAGGGAGGGCCGCTCGGACGGGGTCCGTTCGCCTACCGGTATCTCACGGCCGAGATGCTCGATGTCCGGGTCGAGCTGGTCGATGGCCCCATCGCGGTCGAGGCGCAGCTGAAGAACCGACCCGACTTGCGCTACCCTCTGATGAACGTCGTCCGGGTCGGTCGACCGCGGCCCCGGGGTCGAAGGGCGGCGAGCTCCCGCACCGGACGTCGAATCCTTCCAAGGGCCGGTCCGGCCCCTCGACGGATCCGAACGGCCAGCCACTAGCGAGACACTTCCGCCACCTAGAGTGAGCTACGTCCGCTGACCAATTGGCACGTAAGGGAGGTCGACCGTCCCGACGTACTTTGCCATGGGTCGTATCAGACGGAGATCTTCGTACTCTTCGAGAACGTGCGCGGTCCAACCGGTCACTCGGCTCACCGCGAAGATCGGGGTGAAGAGGTCGGTCGGGATACCGAAGAGCGCGTAGACGGATCCGGAGTAGAGATCGACGTTCGGGTAGAGCCCCTTCTCGCGGTGGACGACTTCCTCGAGCTTCCGCAGGAGCTCGTAGTAGTGGAGGTCCCCCTTCGCCTCTCCGAGACGACGCGACCACTCGCGCAGGATCGTCGCCCGCGGGTCCTCGACCTTGTAGACGCGATGGCCGAACCCCATGATCCGCTCGTGGCGAACGAGCTTGGAATGGACTACCTCGGCCGCCCGGTCCGGCGTCCGAATCACCTGGAGGAGGTCGACAACCCGTTCGGCCGCGCCGCCATGGAGCGGTCCCTTGAGTGCCCCCACCGCGCTCGTCACAGCGCTGTACAGGTCCGATAGGGTGGAGGCTGTGACGCGGGCTGCGAACGTCGACGCGTTGAGCTCGTGGTCGGCGTGCAGGATGAGGTCGACGTCCATCGCCCGTGTCTCGGGCCCGGTCGGGACCCGGTCGAGCAGGGCGTAGATAAGGTAGGCGGCGTGGGAGAGGTCGGGACGGGGCTTCAGCGGCGGCAACCCTTTGCGGCGGCGGTGGAACTGGCCGAGAATGCTCGGCATCGTCGCGGTCAAACGCAGCGCGCCCGAGATCGCGTGCGGGCCGGGTTGGGTCTCGGCCGGTTCGTACAGGCCAAGGGCGCTGACCGCGCACCGCAGGACGTCCATCGGATTCGCATCCGCCGGAAATCGATCGATCATCTCCGCGAGGGCCGGAGGTAGCGTGCGGAGGGCCCCCAGCCGGGACGTCAGATCGGAGAGCTCGGGGCCTGTCGGCAGCTTTCCGTACCAGAGAAGGTACGCGACCTCCTCGAACGTCGACCGCTCGGCGAGGTCCCGGATGTCGTACCCCTGGTAAATCAGACGTCCCAGCTTGCCGTCGATGAAACAGAGCCGGGACTCGAGTGCCACCACGTCCTGGAGCCCGCGCTGAACATCCGCCGACGAGGCCATCGATGATCCTTCCCGACGGCGCGAGAGGCCGACGGGTTATGGTGTTTTTGCGGCCGCGCCGGACTCGACCGGCCGTGGCGACGGGGCCCCCGGCCCTTCGAGAGGCACCTCGGGCGCCGTGAGACGACGACGGGCGTACGCCACCGAGGCCGCGGTCCACAGCGGCAGCGAGACGAGGAGCGTCCCGCCGGCGACCAAGAAGACGAGACGGTAGCTCCCGTAGACGGAGAGGACTCCAGAGAGACCGGCCCCGAGTACCGCGGCGATCCCGCCGAGCGCGCTGTTCACTCCCAATAGGCTGCCGGCGTCCCGTCCGACGAGTCCGCGGAACAGCATCAGCGAGCTCGCCGTCGTGTAGACGGCGATTGCACCCCCGAGGAGGGCGTAGATCGCGAGGTTCGCCGAGTACTCCCCCGAACGCGTGATCACGACCAGAGTGAGTCCGGCCGTAGCCAGGTACCCGACGCTGCGCAGGTACGTCGCCCAATGCACGAGCCGGTCCGGACCGAGCCGGGTGGAAAGTCCGCCGGTGAAGGGGAAAACGACGGTCTGCGTCGAGTTGTTCGACAGGTTGACGAGGAAGATCGACGCGGCGCTGAGCCCCGCCGAGTAAAGGAACGGTGTATAGGAGATGTTGAAGAGGTTCGCGGAGAGGTTGAACAGAAACGAGGCAATGAGGATCAGCGGGAGTTCGTGGTGGAGCTCGGCGCGTGCCCAGGCCCGAAGGCGGCGGAAGGGGTGCGGAGCGATCCGTGGACGGTGGGGGAAGAACGGGATGGGCATCCTGAGTGCCGTGATCGTGCGGATGCGGGAGAATAGGCTCTCGGGATGGCGTGCCACTGCGGCGGTGGTCACGGTCCGCTTGGGCTCGCGGATTCCGTACCAGATCGCGATCGCGCTGACTAGCGCGAGCGCGCCAAGGACGTAGAGCAGCGAAAGGAGCGTGTCATTGGCCAGGGTCCAGAAGTAGCCGACCACGAGGCCGAGAACCGAGCCGATGATGCTCATTTCCTGGAACGACGCGTAGGCGTTCGGTCGCTCCGACTCGGTGAACTTCTCGAGGATCAGGAGGTTCGACGCGCTCGCGCCCGCGGGGGAGAGGAATCCGATGGCAGTGTAGATCGCATAGAGACCGGGAAGCGACGAGACGTGACCGAGTAGGAGGTACAGGCCTGCGTATCCGCCGTAGTTGATGACGAGGAAGAGACGGCGCCGGCGGTAGAGGTCGGAGAGATGGCCCCAGGCGACCGAGCTTAAGATGACCGCGGAGTTGAACAACGTGGCTGCGAGCGCGACGTCCGCCCAGGTCCCGTGAAGGGGAATCAAGATGAGAAGCGGGAGGACGACCCCGAAGCCGGCGGTCGCGGCGTTGATCGGAACGAAGGCGAGCAGCCAGGGACGAGTGAGAAGCCGGGAAGGCCAGGTCCGGAGCGCGAATGCCATGGCTTGAACCGGTTGCTAGGGCTCGCTTACTTAAGCGAGGTCGACTCGAGTGGCGGTGGGGGTTCGCCCTCGGCGGACGGAAGGGGCGCCGCCGCCGGTTCCACGACACCCTTATTAAGCGGGGTACTTCTCGCGCGCCATTAGTAGGGAGGGCCCAGCGTGGCCATCGGGTTCGTCCTCATTAGCACCGCACCCGCGAAGGAACACGAGGTCTACACGGAGCTGCTCCGTGTGAAGGGGATCGTCGAGCTCCACCCCCTGTTCGGCGAGTACGACCTCATCGCGAAGGTCGAGGCGGAGGACTTCAACGCACTGGGCCAGCTCGTCGTGGACAAGATCCGGTCGGTACCGGGTGTCATCGACACCAAGACCTTGACCGGGATCAAGTTCTGAGGGTAACACCATGTGGGCAATTCTGGGTTCGACGTTGGTGGATTTTAGCCAGTGGTACAACTTCGTCGCCGTCCTGCTCCTGGTCTTCGCACTCTTCCTGATCCTGGCCGGAATTTTCACGGCGTACTTCGGCAGCGGCAAGAGCCGCACGATTGGTGTCGTCCTCCTAGTCGTCGGTCTCGTGGTCGGGATCTTGATCGGGTACGCCTACCACGCGGGGGATTTCGGGGCGCCCTCAGACCAGCTCGCCCCGCTGATCTGGCAGGCGTTCCTGGTGATCGTCGCCGCAGTGATCGGTGCGCTGGTCGCGGTGGGGATCTTCCTCGTCGCGATCATGAAGTCGTAAGAGCGACGTCTTCCTTCGAGCGCCCGTGTCGCGACCGCGGGCCGGTGTCCGTCCTCGCCTCGTGACGCTCTCGAGCGACGTTGGCTCGGCCTACACGGCCCAGATGAAGGCGGTTCTGGCCCGATCATTGGACCCGGGGCGGGTCGTCGACCTCGCGAACGATCTCCCCGCCCACTCGGTCGAGGAGGCGGCGTTCCTGGTGAGAGCGATGGCAATCGGCTTTCCCCCGGGGACCGTGCACGTCGTCGTGGTCGATCCCGGGGTCGGAGGCCGACGGCTCTCCATCGCCATCGATTGCCGGGACGGCTCCCGGCTCGTGGGCCCAGACAACGGTGTGCTGTACCCTCTTGCATCCGAGTTGGGCGTTCGGGGAGCCTACCGGATCGAAACGGAACGACTGCACCGGGGGCGCGCGCGGGTCGGGACGACGTTCGATGGGCGGGATGTCTTCGCACCGGCCGCCGCCTCCCTCGCAGAAGGGCTCGCACCGTCTGCCCTCGGCCGGAAGGTCGCCCCCCACGAGCTCCGGATCCCCGAGGCGCACCGCCGGAGGGAGGGGGCGTCCGGCTACGTGGTCCACGTCGATCACTTCGGCAATCTCGTCACCAACGTACCGACGGACTGGATCCCGGCCGGGACCCGGCGGATCAAGGCGCGGATCGGCCAGGGACCGACTCGGACGCTTCCCTTTGTCACCAGCTACGAGAGCCTCGGACCCCATCGGGTCGGGGGGCTCGGCTCCAGCTTCGGCACGGTCGAGCTCGCCGTAGCGCTGGGGCGCGCCTCTGGACGGCTCGGCGTCGGTGCGGGGTCCCCGGTCGATTTCCGCTGGCGTCGGGCGCCACGCGTGGGGTGAGGAATTAATTACCCGCGGGGACAGACGAGGGCGGAGCAAACGTCGTACTGGCGGAAATGGCGAAGCGTGACTACTACGAGACGCTCGGCGTGGGCCGGAGCGCGACGCCGGACGAGGTCAAGCAGGCGTACCGCCGGCTGGCCCGGCAGTACCACCCCGACGTGACGAAGGAAAATCCGAAGGTCGCCGAGGAGAAGTTCAAGGAGATCTCGGAGGCGTACGAGGTGCTCGCCGACTCGGAGAAGCGCCGGCGCTACGACCAGATGGGCTTCCCGGGCGTCGAGACGGACTTCGGTCCCGGGGGCTTCACCTGGCAGAACTTCACCCACGTGGGGGACCTCGAGGACCTCCTCGGCGCGTCGCCATTCTTTCAGCAGTTCTTCGGAGGTTTCGGCTTCCCCTTCGGCGGGGGCGGGGTGCGCTCCGAGCCCCTCCGTGGAAATGACGTGGAGCTCACCGTGCGACTGCCGCTCTCGACCGCCATCCGCGGAGCCCACCCGACCGTCGAGGTCCCGCGCTCCATTTCGTGCCCGGATTGTCACGGTACCGGCGCGCGCAACGGCACGGAGCTCGAGACCTGTCCGGACTGCCACGGGACGGGCCAGCTCCGCAGGGTCCAGAGTCGAGGGTACACTCAGCTCGTGACGATCGGAGTGTGCCCCACATGTCACGGGACTGGTAAGCGGATCCGGGAGAAGTGCCCGATGTGCGCCGGTACCGGTCGTAGGAACACGGTCGAGCGACTCGAGGTCACGGTGCCCCCGGGCGTCGAGGATGGAGCGGTGCTCCGGATCCCCGGCCACGGGATGGCCGGCGGAACGGGAGGACGGGCCGGTGATCTCTACGTACAGGTCGAGTTCGAGCCGCTCCCGAACCTGCGACGGGAAGGCCAGGACGCCTACAGCGAAATCACGATCCCGCTCGCGACCGCCCTCCTCGGGGGGGAAGTGACGGTCGCGACAGTGGACGGGCATGCGAAGCTGAAGATCCCGGCGGGCACGCAGCCCGAGACGCCCTTCCGCTTGCGGGGTGAGGGATTCCCCCGGCTGCGGGGCGGATCGCGGGGGGATCTCCTCGTGACCGTCCACGTGGAGATCCCCCGCTCGCTCTCGGGCAGGGAAAAGGACCTCCTGAGCGAGGCGCTGGCGTCGAGCGCCGGGGCCGCACCTCGGCGTGAGCATTTCTTCCGGCGCCGTTCCCCCTGAAGATGCCGGACGGTGAGGCCGGTCCCTCCGAGCCGTACTGGACCGAGCGCCCCCGCTCCCGATCCACGCCGGGCGAGCGCCGGTTCCTCTACCGCGGCGAGATGCTCCGGTTCGTCGTCGATGCGGGGGTCTTCTCCTCGCACGGTCTCGATCCTGGCACCGCCCTCCTCATCGAGAACTTGCGAGTCGACCCTACCGACCGGGTCCTCGATCTCGGTTGCGGGTGGGGCCCGGTCGGCGTGGCCGCGGCCCGCTCGGCCCCCCGCGGCCACGTCGTGCTGACCGAGGTCAATCGGCGAGCCGCACGACTCGCCCGCCGGAACCTCGATCGAAATGGGGTCGTGAACGCCGAGGTCCGCGTCGGCCCGTTCTTCGAACCGGTCACGGGGGAGTCGTTCGATGTGATCGTCACGAACCCACCGTACCGACTCGGGCGCGAGTCGATCCTCCGCCTGCTCGAGGACGCACCCCGGCATCTCTCACCGACCGGCCGTCTAGTCTTGGTCGGGAAGGGGAGCCAGGGGATTCGATTCTACCAAGATTGGCTCGAGACCCACTGGCCCGGCGAGGTCGAGGTCCTCGGCCGGGGTTCCGGCTACCGGGTGATCGAAGCCCGGCGTCGGCCACCGACCCCCTCCTCGCGCGTACGGGCTCGCCGGCGCCGAAGCTCTTAATAAGGAAGGCCATCTCGGCCGCCGCGCCTTCGGGGCGGGGTCTCCCGGCGAGGGTTATCGCCGGAGATTCCTGTCCCGCATCGGCCGCCCTATAGGGGAGTGGAAATCGCGCCTAAGGAAGCGAAGGAGGCCGTCGCCTCACCGACCGTGCCCGCCGCGGACGCCGGGCCGGGGCCCGAGCCCGAGAAGGGCGCCGGGAAGAAGGAAAGGGGTTCAAAGGGCCGCGAGCCGAAGGAGGGGAAAGAGGCCAAGGAGGGGAAGGAGGCGAAGGGGAAGAGCCGCCCCGGAGCCCCCGGCAAGACCACCAAGGTCATCCCGGACAACCCCAACTTCCGTTACATCGTCCGCGTGGCGAACACCGACCTCGATGGAACGAGACCGACCGCGCTCGCCCTCACCGGCGTCCGGGGAGTGGGACTCCGCATCGCCGAGGTCGCCTGCCGCCTCGCCAACGTGAAAGCGGAGGAGATGATCGGCAACCTGCCCGAATCGACCGTCGAAGGGATCGAGTCGACCCTCGGCCATCTCGCGACGAGCGTTCCACCTTGGATGGTCAACCACCCGCACGAGCCGGTAGTGGGCGAGTCGGCGCACCTGATCGGGCCGGATCTCGAGGCCCGCCGGCGCGACGATATCAACCTGATGAAGATGGTCCGCAGCTACCGGGGTGTCCGGCACGAACGGGGACAGAAAGTCCGGGGCCAACGGACCCGGTCGAACGGCCGCACTGGGATGGCGGCCGGTGTCCTGAAGAAGGCGGCCAAGGAAGCCGCCGCAGCCGCGGCCAGGGAAGAGGCGCCCGCCCCGGCCGCCCCGGCCGCCGCGAAGAAGGAGTGACGCAGCCGTGGGCGACCCCAAGTTCTCCCGCCGCACCTACGAGACACCGAAACATCCGTGGGAGGCTGCGCGGATGGAAGAAGAAGGCAAGCTCCTCCAGAAGTACGGCCTCAAGAACAAGCGGGAGCTGTGGAAGGCACAGTCGATCCTACGCGGGTTCCGTCGTCAGGCGAGGGACCTGCAGGCGCGGCTCCGGGCCGGCGAGGCCCAGGCGCGCCGCGAAACCGACCAGCTCCTCGGCCGGCTCACCCGTCTCGGCGTCCTCGCGCCGGGCGCCCCGACGCTCGACGATGTGCTCGCGCTGACGACGGAGGAAGTGCTTCGTCGGCGGCTAGAGTGGATTGTCTTCACCCGTGGGCTCGCTCCGACCGTCTTCGGGGGTCGGCAGTGGATCGTCCATGGGCACTTCTCGATCGGGGACCACCGCGTGACCCGCCCGGGCTACCTCGTGCCGTCGGCGGAGGAAGGAGAGATCCACTATGCCCCGACGAGCCCACTCGCGGACGATGAGCATTCGGTCCGGGTCGCACTCCGAGAACGCCTGTCCGCTCACCCTCCGGCTGCGGAAGCATCGGCCCCGCCAGCCCCCGAAGGAGGCGCGTAGACGATGACGAAAGTCGGGATCGCCCACATCTTCGCCAGCTACAACAACATCCACATCACGGTCACCGACATCACCGGCGCCGAGACCCTCGCGAAGGCGACCGGCGGGATGGTCGTGAAAGCCGCCCGGGACGAATCGAGCCCGTACGCGGCGATGAAGGCGGCCGACCAAATCGCCGCCGCGATCAAGGAGAAGGGGTATGAGACCCTCCACGTCCGGGTCCGGGCGCCCGGCGGGAACCGCTCGCGTTCGCCCGGGCCCGGGGCGCAGGCCGCGATCCGGGCCCTCGCCCGCGCCGGCGTAAAGATCCAGCGAATCGAGGACGTGACCCCCATTCCTCACGACGGGACCAAGCCGAAAGGTGGCCGTCGGGGGCGGCGAGTCTAGGCGATGCCGGTCACGATCCAGGGGCTCACCCCGCGCTCGACCGAGCTCGAGCTCGAGGGATTCACCGCCTCCCAGGCGAACGCGATCCGCCGGACCCTCCTCTCGGACGTCCCGAAACTCGCGATCGAGGACGTCGAATTCCACCTCGGTCCCATCCGGGACGAGGCGAGCGGTAAGGACTACGACTCATCGACGAGCATGTTCGACGAGGCGGTTGCCCTTCGGCTCGGCCTCCTGCCGATCCCGACCGACCTTTCCCAGTTCCGCCGGAAGTCGGAGTGCTCGTGCGGGGGGGCCGGATGCCCCCACTGCCAGGTCATGTTCTCGATCGACAAGAAGGGCCCGTGCACGGTCTACGCGAAGGACGTCGTTCCGCTCGGCGACGCGTCCCTCGCGATCCTCGAGCCGGACGTGCCGATCGTCCGCCTCGGTGCCCGCCAGGCGCTCCTCGCCTACGCGACCGCAGTCGTCGGCACCGCACGCGAACACGCGAAGTGGCAGGTCGCTCAGGGGGTCGGGCTCTCCCCCCGACCGCACGTCAAGATCCAGCGCAAGGAGGGTTGCTCCGACGCGTGCCTCAAACGGACCGCGGCGTCGTGCCCGGTCAACATCCTCGAGTTCTCTGCAGGCAGGCTCTCGGTGACCGACGAGACGAAATGCATCGACTGCGGGGCGTGCGTGGAGACGTGCGAGCACGGTTCGATCCGGATCGAGCCCGACTCCGAACGCTTCTTCCTGAAGTTCGAGACCGACGGCTCGCTCTCGGCACGCGAGGCGCTTCGGTTCGCCCTGAAGGACCTCAGGCGCCGGTGCGAGGAGCTCCGCGAGGTGGTCCAGGCGATCCCGTAGGGCCGGACGGACTCACCCAGTCGTAGCGCAGGATCGCGGCGATCCGCCCGAGGCCCGCGAGACGCTTTCCCGCGTCGCCCTCCTCGCGGACGATGAAGACCCGCGCGCGACCCGATCGGGCCTCATCGAGCGCGCGGGCGACTTCGGAATCAGTGAGGAGCGCGTCGGAAACGAGGAGCGTCTCGACCGCCCCTGCCTCGATCGCCTCGGCGACTTCGCGGGGCCCCACTGCGGCCCGACGGCCGCCCGCGAGCGACCGGACGAGGCGCTCGACGACCGCCGACTCCTCGGCGGCGACGCTCCCCCTCAGCGCCTCGCTCGCCCGGCCCGATCGCATCAGTTCATCGATCCCGACCCTTCCGGACTCGGAGGTCGGGAAGACACGGGTCTTCTTCGAAAGATCGGGCGCCTCTTCGCCGAGACGTCGGGAGAGCTCTTCCTTGAGGAACCCCGGGCCGGCGATGACGATCGCGGTCGCCCCAGGCCCCTCGCGCAGGATCACGGCGAGGATCTCGTCGGCGTAGGTCCTCCGGTCCTTTTCGCCCTGGCCACCTGGGTACCGTTTGCCCGCGATGGTCCGACGGAGGTCTGCGATCGGCTCGACCGCTCGTCCCCGCAGCCGGACGATCGACGAGTCGCCCCAGTCCACCGCGGCGATGAGGATGGTCGGCTCGGAGCTTCCCTCGAGCCCCTCCTCGAGGATCGTGCGCTCTCCGGCGGTGAGCTCGGGCTTGACGATAGTCACCTCGTCGCCCTCGGCGACATCGAGGGTGTGATGGCGGCCGAGGTCAAACGGACCCTCGACGATTGGGCCGGTAATGCGGACGTGTTTCGAGAATCCATGGAATTCGACCTGCTCGGCCCGCACGGTGAGGAAGACCCGCCGCCGGCTCCGCTCGGCGCTCGCGACGTCGACAGGTGCCTCAGGATCACGACGGGTCGTCGACGCGCCGACGAGATCCCCCGGTCGGACGAGCCTAGCGATCCGCCAGAGATCGCTCGGGGTCTCGATACGCAGTCGGTAACGCCCCGTGGTGCGGTCATGGTGGAGCAGCCGCACGTTCACGCCTGTCCCGGCGAAGGCGGGGAGCGGCTCTTGGGGGTTTCGCTCCCGTCGCTCATCTCGGTTCAGTCGCGATAGGTTTTTTGAACCACAGGGCGTCTCACACTCTTTCAGGGGGCCGAAGGTCCTGAGCCGCTACGGGACGCTATTCCAGCAACGCTCGTTTCTTCCGTTCCTTGTCGCCGGCGCTCTCCAGCTCGCCGCTCCGTCCGCTGTCCTGGTCGTCCTGATCTTCTCCGTGACCCTCGCCTACCCCGCGCCGGTGCGGGCCACCTACGGTGCCCTCGCGCTCGCATTCCTTGGACTGGCCGCGACGATTCCGACGCTGGTCGCGATGTTCTTCTCCGGCGCGCTGGCGGATCGCCGCGACCGCGGTCTTTTGATGCGCGCGGTGAACCTCGTCTCGGTCATCGCCACGGTGGCGCTCGCCGCGGACCTGCTCTTCGCGCCGTCGGCTCGGATTGCTGTCCTGGGCCCCGCCGGCTTCTACCTGCCCCTCTGGCTCCTCTTGCTCTATCCGGCCTGGGCGGTGATCTCGGTGACGACCACGCTCTTCCGTCCCGCATTCAACACGTCAATCGCCCACCTCGTCACCGCGCGGGACCTCGGAATCGCGAACGGATCGATCTACGCGACCGCCGCGGGAGCGAGCACTGCCGCGACCCTCACCGTGGGCGTCCTCCTCTCGGTCGGCTCGGACGTCTACGCGCTCGGCATCGCCTTCGGGCTGTTCTTCATCACACAGGTCGCGCTCCTCCTCGTTCACGTCGATCTCTCGGTACGACGCAGCTCGGCCCCCCGTTCGGTCTGGAGCGAGGCCCGCGCAGGGTACTCCTTCCTCTTCCGGCGGCGTGGGCTCTTCGAGCTCACCCTCCTCGCCCTCGTCGTGAACTTCTTCGCTTCGATGGCGATGGTCGAGCTCGGGCTCTACATCGGCAGCTGGCTCGGCCTTACCGAGGGGTTCTGGTACGGTGCGATGATCGCTACCGGTACCGCCGGAGTCGCCGTCGGCTTCCTCGCGATCCCCCACATGAGGTTCGAGATGCGCGCGGGCCGGATCCTCACCATCCTTGCCTTCGTCTATGGCGCAGCACTCCTTTCCTTCGGCCTCGTCCGATTCATCGGATTCGCACTCGCCATCTACTTCGTCTACGGCGCGGTCGCCGGCATGTTCACGAACGTTTTCCTGTCAACCGTCCAGGCCACCGTTCCGGACGAGATGATGGGACGGGTCTTCTCAGCGGACGAGCTAGGGAGCTCGGCCCTGATCCCGGTCGGGCAGTTCGTCGGAGGCCTGCTCGTCCTGGCGGTCACGGTCCGGGGCTCGTTCCTCGTCGCCGGTGCGGCGATCTTAGTCTTCGCGGTCGTGATCGTGTTTACTTTCGGCGCGATGCGACGGCTCGCCTTCCACCCCCACACCGCGTCGGAAGGAGAGGCGGCACCCGGCTAGTCGGTTCCGGGCGCGACCGGCACGATTCGCGTGCTGTACCAGCGGCGGTCCGGACCAACGGCCCGGACGAAGCCGAGCCGCTCGTAGAGGCGGAACGCGGGACGGTTCTCCTCCGTCACGGCGAGAGCGATCACGAGTTCCCGTTGCACCCGGAGGGCCCGGATCGTCGCGATCATGAGCGACCGGCCCACGCCGCGATGCTGGAAGGCCGGGTCGACCGCCACATCCGCGATCAGAGCCCTCCCCTCCGAGCGGATGACGAGCGTCGACCCGACCGGCGTCCCGGCCGACTCGGCGACGAAGGAAACCCCCGACAGGAACTCGCCCCAGCGGCCGTCCCAGAGAGAACTCACCACTCTCGCGGCGTCCCGGGCGGGGTCCAGATCCTCGAGAAACAGGTACCGATCGAAGCGACCGCCGAACGCGGCCGCATGGACCCGCGCGATGAAGTCGCGGTCTCCGGGACGTACCAAACGCACTGTGACTCCGGCGGGAACCTCAAATTTGGGGATCGGCACGCTGGACGGCAGGCGCATCTCCGTACGGTGGAATGGGGCAAAGCCGAGCGATCGGAGCACCTCCGCTTCGTCCCCCAAGGAGAGCCCGGGGAGCGGCGCAGCGAACGCGACGGGTCCCGCGGCGCGATCGATCGCCGCTAAGAGCTCCCGGTACGCGGCGGGCGTCGCGGATGGAGGGACCAGATAGGAGAGACGGACCGCGATCCCGAGCGGTTCGGGCGGGTCCCAGACCGCAACCCCCACCGACCGGCCGTCGACCATCCAGAGGCCGCCGCGCGCGCTTCCCGACCGGATCTGACCCTCGACGAACCGGACCACATCGGTGACATTCTCGCCTGGGTCGGCCCGCGCGATCGCCGCCGCTCGCGCCAGAGCAAGCGACGTCTCAAGGTCGTGCGAGAACGGGACGAGGCGATTCGCCATGCGCCCCGGAACCCGAGGAGGGTTATGGGCCATGCTGTGAAATAGCGTAGCATGGGAAAACACCCGGGCTGGGGCTTGACTTTCTTAAGGGTCGAAGTCTGGTTCATCGTGGAGTCTCGGATCTATGCGAACCATTCAGGAGCTCGCAAACGCGTTGGGCCTTCGCCCGGAAGAAGTTCACCCGGCGGGGCCGTCGGCCGGCAAGGTGCCCGTATCCGTCGTCCGTGATCGGGTCGCGAAGGGCCGGAAGGGGAAGTTCATCCTTGTCACTGGGATGACCCCGACCAAGCACGGTGAGGGGAAGACCGTCACGGCGATCGGGCTCACGGACGGGCTCGCGCAGATCGGCCGGCGTGCCGTCGTCTGCCTCCGGCAGCCTTCGCTCGGCCCCGTCTTCGGAGTGAAGGGCGGAGCCACCGGTGGAGGGAAAGCGACGGTCGAGCCGTCGGGCGAGATCAACCTCGGGTTCACCGGTGACATCCACGCGATCGCCGCGGCGCACAACCTTCTCTCCGCGATGGTCGACAACCACATCTACCACGGCAACCCGCTCGGGATCGACCCGGAGCGGATCATCTGGCCCCGCACGGTCGATATGGACGACCGCGCGCTCCGGCACATCGTCGTCGGCAAAGGCCCCGACCCGAAGTCGGTGCCGCACGACAGCTCCTTCCAGATCACCGCCTCGAGCGAGGTCATGGTGGTAGTGGCCCTCGCCAGGGATTACGCGGATCTCAAAGCCCGCCTCGGGCGGATCCTGGTCGCCTACTCGAAGACCGGAAAACCAGTCCGTGCCTCCGACCTCAAGGCGGCGGGCGCGATGGCCGCTCTCCTGCGGGACGCGCTCGAGCCGAACCTCGTGCAGACCTCGGAGGGCGCGCCGGCGCTCGTCCACACCGGACCGTTCGGCAACCTCGCCCACGGTACCTGCAGTCGGCTCTCGATCGAACTCGCGCTCGCGACCTCGGACTATTGCGTCGTCGAGGCCGGATTCGCGACCGACCTCGGTGCGGAGAAGTTCATCGACATCCTCACGCAGGCCATCGGGATCGACGTCGACGCCGCCGTGATCGTCGTGACGCAGCGCAGCCTCCGGTTCCAGGGCGGGGCGCGCGACGAGGATTCCTTGAAGCCACACCCCGCGGAACTCGAGAAGGGACTCGCCAACTTGGGGCAGCACCTCGACAACCTGAAGGCGATGGGGCTCGTCACCGTCGCCGCGTTGAACCACTTCCCCGGCGACAGCGAGGAAGAGGCCGAGCTCGTCCGCGCCTTCTGCCGCGCCCGGGGCGTCGAGGTCGTGATCGAGCGCGGGTTCGAGGGCGGAGGCAAGGGGTGCGTCGACCTCGCCCGGGCTGTCGAGAAGGCGGCGTCCCTCGGCCGGCACAGCCACCCGCTCTACCCGGCGGGCACGCCGGTGATGAAGCAGGTCGAGCTGATCGCGAAGACGCTCTATGGCGCGGGCGCGGTCGTCGAGTCCGCCGAGGCGACGTCCGACTTGAAGCACCTCGAGGAGATCGGAGAGGTCACCGGGCCGGTCTGCATGGCCAAGACTCCGCTCTCGCTCTCCGACAACCCGAAGCTGCTCAATCGGCCCCAGGGGTTCACGGTCACCGTGCATCGGTTCACTCGATCGGCCGGGGCCGGGTTCACCGTTGCCTACCTCGGGACGATCGAGACGATGCCCGGGCTCCCGACGAAGCCGGTGGCCGAGGAGATCGACCTCCAGCCGGACGGCACGATCGTCGGGGTCCACTGAACGGGCTCTGCCCGGCCCACCCCCCGGGTCGGCGCAGTTCGCGTTGATTGGCTAACCAATCGTGTGCCTACCGTCAGGCAAAACAACACCCCCCGTTTCGGCCGTGGCATGGCACTCTTCGTCGCCGAGCACGAACACCCTGCCGACCGATGCCCCGCCGGGAATCCGCAGATGGCGCCGTTCCTCCTGCAGATCCTCTCGAACGAGAATGCGAAGAAGCACGGGCTCACGATCCAGGCCGACGCGGTCGCGAGCGGTAAGCATCACCTCTACGTCGTGCTCGAAGGACCGAGCGAGGCCGCCGTCCGGCAGTACCTCGCGCCGTTCGCCCAGGCTGGGACGCTGAACGTGTTGCCGGCGTCCCACTGCGAAGAGGTCGTCGCTCGGGGACGCTGCTAGGTCGGGGCGTCCCCGGGTGTCGGGCCGAACCTCTTCTCGCCGTTCAGCCAGACCAGTTGGACCGCGAACCCGAGCTTCTCGTTGATCGCCCAGATCCGCGGGTTCTCTGAGTCGTTGAAGGTCCGCATGTACCGATAGCCCCGAGCGCGTGCGAACTCCACCGCCCGCCGCTTGAGCTCCGATGCGAGACCTCGCCCGCGGTAAGCCGGAAGGGTGCCCGTGAACCCGACCAGGACGGTGTCCGGCTCGGCCGGCAGGCGCTCGAACGTGGTCATCGCTACGTAGTCGTGGTCGACCCGGGCGAGGAAGACCGCCTCGGGGAAGTACCGTGGTCCTCGGAAGGCGAGCTCCGCGTACTGCTCGAACGAGATCTCGGTCATCCGCCCCATCCGGGGGGAGTCGCGACTCGCCTCGGTGTCCAGACGGTGGATCCGTTCCTGGACGTCCCGCCGGTCGGCCCCCTCCTCGACGAGCGTCGTGAACGTCACCTCCGGGGCCCGAATTCCGGGCCCGGGCCTCAACGCGTCCGGCCGCACCGTATCGAGGGCAAGACGGGACATCCAGGTGCGGCGGCGCACCGAGAACCCAGCCCGTTCGAAGAATCGGACACCCCGCTCATCGTCGGCCCGCGCTCCCGCCCAGAGGAGCTCTGCCTGATGTCCCAGAGCCAGGCCCTCGAGCTGCTTGTAGAGCGCGAGCCCGATCCCCTGGTGCTGGTGGCCCGGTTCGACTTGGACCTCCGCCCAGAACCGGCGGGGATTGAACATGCTCGGCATGTGGTGTAGGGAGGCGTACGCCACACCGCGTCCGGACGCGCGCTCCTCGACGATGAAGTCGAGCTTGACCAACTGCGGGGCCAGGTACATACGGTCCCATTGACGAAGCTCCTCCGCCGTTGTCGGGAACTCCGGCTCGAGCTGGTTGCCGATCCGGCTCCTCGCCTCGTAATCGCCGTCACGGAACGGCCGGACCGCGTACCGGGAGAGATCCATGACGCCGATGGGCAGGCCGCGGGCCGAGGTTAGGCCTTGCATGGCGGCCCTCGGTGGCGTTCGGGCCGCCAGCGCAGTCTATATACTAAGACGTGGATATGTCAATCGTCAGACAAAGATAGGGGCCTTGTCTGACGGACATGGTCGACACGTCGGAGCGGGTGACGGTTCGCATTCCGCAGGAGCTCCTGGAGAAGCTGAAGCAGATCCAGCAGGCGAAGGATACTCCGACGATCTCGGACACGATCCGCGCCGGCCTCGAGCAGTACATCGAGCTGAACCTCCCGCCCCAGAACATCCGCAAGGTCGTGGTCGAGCTGTCCCGACAGGACAACAACCGCCTCGAAGAATTCGTCCGGGAAGGAAACTCGGTGAGCGTCGACGATGCGGTCCGCTCGGCGGTGCGGGAGTACATCCGCAGCCGGCTCGAGCAGTTGGGTCCGCCACCTCGCCCGCATCGACGCGAGGGGGAGGCGGTCGCGGCGGGAGGGCCCCCTCCGCCCTAGGCGGTGGGGTCGATGGCATCGACGAACGACACGAGTGAACCGTGGGCCAAGTTCGCGCTCACGCCCGGCATCGCCGTGGTGGGGCTCGGGGGCGCCGGTTCTGAAGCGGTCCAGGACCTGGTCCGGCTCGGGATACCCGGTGTCCGAACCCTCTCGGTGAACACGGACGCCCGCCACCTCCTCCGGATGAGCGCCGAGGAGAAAATCCTCCTCGGCCACCGCGAGCTGCGCGGACGCGGAAGCGGCGGGAATCGTTCGGTCGTCCTCCGCGCGGCGGAGGACGGCAAGGAGGAGATGCTGCGACGCCTCGGGCCGTCGGAGATCGTCTTCCTCTTGGCCGGCCTCGGTGGCGGGACCGGGAGCGCACTCCTGCCGTTCCTCGTCCGAGAACTCCGGGCCACTGAGTCGCTCCCCATTCCCGTGGTCTTCCTTCCGTTCCAAGTCGAGCTCGAGTCGAACTCGAACCGTCGCGAGAACGTCGAGGCGACCCTGGATGAGCTTGAGGAAATGGGGGGCCTGCTTCTCGCGATCGCGAACGAGAAGCTGCGCCGTTTCGAGGGGTTGCCGATCAACCGGGTCTTCGAGGTCCGGAACGCCTACCTCCACTCGCTTGTCACGAGCCTGGTCGACATGATCGAGAACCCCTCGCAACTGAACGTCGACCTTGCGAGCTTGAAGAACCACCTGCGCGACGCGGGACTCTCTACCCTGATCGTCGGGGAGTACCACATCTCCGAACCCGAGCGGCTCGTCCAGGAGGCGCTTTCCGAGTCCCTTTTGGACTACCACTTGGATGAACGCCCCTCCGCCCTCCTCCACCTGGACGGCGGTTCAAACCTCACCCTGCGCACCATTGATCACGTCCTCCGCACCTTGCGACGGGCGCTCGGCAACCCCCAGCGACTCGTCCTCGGCACCCGCGTCCGGCCCGAGCCGCGCGAGGTGGTTCACCTCACTGCGGTGCTGGGTGGGCTACAACCCCGGACGGTCCGGGAGGCAGTCCGGTCGACGCAGATCGAGCCCGACCCGCTCCTCATCGACTGATCCTCTACGGCGGGGTCGAGGAGCCCGCGACCCGTCGTCGGTCGAGATATGCATGGACCAGGTCGACGACTTGGCTCGTCCGTAGCGAACGGGGCCCGACCGAAAGCCGGGGCACGCCGCTCCGATCGAGCTGGTCTCGCTCCTCGGGCGTCGGGTCGTACGGGTCCGAGACGACAGCGGCGGTCTCCCCGCCCGGAGGGGCCCAATCTTCGATCGGTCCTCCCTCCTCCGTGAGCCAGACCGCGCCCGGGCGGCGGAGGTAGGAGTCGAGCTCCGCCCGAGGGTCGACCGGGGCGACCGTGAGACCGGGGGAGGATTCGAACTCCCGGGGGAACTCCTTAGAACGGGTCAAAGCGTTCTTCAGAAGGGCTGCAGTTGATCGCTCATCCGGGTTCAGGAACCGGAGACGGGCTCCCACCAGGGTAATCCGACGGGCCCGGGGAGGGGGTTCCGCGACGAATAACACGGTGAACTCGGTGTCCCTCCGGAGATCGTTCGACAGCGTGAACGCGGTCGACACCGCCCGCGCGACCTCGTCCATCCGACCGGCTCCCCCGGCGAGGTCGTTGAGGGTGAACTCCCCCGAAACCGGGACCCTGTGGGCCAGGAGGAGGAACCGGCGCATGCGCCGGAGGAGACGGGGGTAGAGTTAACGATTGAGCGGACCGACGGCCGACCCTGCTTTCGCCCGCGGCGGCTTCCCCACCAACGGGGAAGAAGCCCTACTCTTCGTCGCCCCGGCGGCGCTTCGGCGAGGGGGGCGGAGAAGAGGGAAGGGGATTCTGTCGGCGCTCAAGCCAGATCTCGTCGCCGAGCTCGTGGTAGACGGCGTGGGCCGCGAGGCCGGTGCCGGTCTCGCCATGGGGAAGTCGGAACGCGCCCGAACGATGCGAGTTCGGCGAATAGACGACGTCCTTCTCACCGGCCGCGGCCATCGCCTCCGACTCCTCCCGAGCGAGGTCGAAGATACGGTCCTTGCGGAACATCCAGTAGTGGATACGCCATTCGCGGCCGTCGTAGAGGGTCGTCTCGTCCCGCTCGGTCTCGAGGATCCCAGTGTCCTCGAGCATGTAGAACGTGTCGCGGTCGTCCGGCTCGAGAACATTGTCGATGATCCGCTCGTTGAACCCAAAGAAATTGAGCACGTGCGCCGCGATCGAACGGGCGTCTTCCGGGCGCATCCCCTCGTGGCCGACCGAGCGACGGATCGCCTTGGCGAGCGAGTCGAAGTCTACGGGGCCGGTGGGCGCGGAGAGGGTGGCATCGGTGGGAATCCCGGCCCGGGTCGTCGTGACGTCCTCCGAGGTCCGGAGGGGAACCGGATTACGAAGGGTGTAACGCTTCGAAGCCGTTCCCTTCGCCGTGGGACGTTCGTCGGCCTTCATGTTCGAAATCTATCCCAGTCCCCCGTATATGTAACTTAGGAAATCGGCCGGGGACGCCCGAAGTTCCCATAGGGGACCGCGTTCACAGGACCACCCTCCGGGAACGCCCCATCCGTTGGAGAGCCTCCACCCCCGGTCGCCACTCCTCTTCTTCGATTCGGAACTCGGTCTCGGCGAGCTGGGTAAACTCCCGCGGGAACGGGAAGAGAGACTTCGCCACGTACACGTGCGCGAACGGCGAGCCGGTCGGGCCGCTCCAAATCTTGCCTGCCTCGACGACCGACCGGTACTCGTAGTACTCGGGCGCCGGCAGGAACCAGATCAGAGAGTCATCGGTCCCGCGCACCCGGGGGCCCCGGGAGTAGGCATGGAGGCCGAGGTGCTGCACGACCGGTGTCGGCAAGGTGAAAAGGTGGCGGTCGCCAGGTCGGGCCGAAGCGATGAGGCGGCTGCGGACGGTCTCGATCGCGAGCGCCTCGCGAGCCGGATACGACGCGACCACCCGGGCGATCCCCGGTCCCCTGGCGAGGAAAGCGATCGTGCGGCTCGACTCCGGGTCGGGCCCGACTCCGGGCCGAAAGCCAATGAGATCGGCGACCTCGGCAGGCAGTTGCATGGTGAGCCAGGTCGGGTGCGTCGCGCGGACGATCACGTACTCCATCGATGGGTTCGGTCATCGAGGGCGTGATATAAGAATCCTGTGCACCGTTCGACCCGACGTTCAGGCCGAGCGTGGGGAAAGCGCCCCTAAGGCCGCCGCCACGTCGCGGAAGTCCCGGGTCGAGAGAGAGAGGTCGGCCACCGCCCGGACCTCGGGAAGGAAGCTATTCAAGGCGACGCCGCCGCCGACCGTACGGAAGACCCGCGCATCCGACCAACCGTCGCCGATGTGCACGGTCTCGAAACGTTGAGCGCCAGCCCGGGCGAGGAGGAGTTCCACCGCCCGGACCTTGTCAGCGTGAACCCCAGCGGGCGGACCGATCCGACCATCGGTGATCGCCTGTGCGTCGACCCCCTCTTCGTCGTCGAACGCAAAGGTCCGGC
>JASHQX010000059.1 GCA_030038895.1 Thermoplasmata archaeon | reverse complement strand
CGAGTCCGTCCGGGAGTTCTGTGAGGGGTTCGACGCGGACGAGAAGGAGTTCTTCGTGATTCCGAGGGCCAAACATGCGGCCTTCCCGCCGGAGAGCTGGGCTCCGCTCCTCGCCTGGCTCGGCGAGAGATTCTAGCGACGGCGTTGGCCCGTTCAACTCCGGAGTATTACGTTCAGGACGGACGAGGGACGAATGCGACGTTGGGCGGGCCCATCGACCGGTCGCTCGATACCACGTGAGTCGAGAACGCGGGTCGGACGCCCCGGATCAAAAGGCCCACGTCGTCCCGATGGACCCGGAACTCGGTGTCGGCCATCCGACGGATCCCGGCGGCGCATCCGACGCCCGGGCCCAGGATTCCGACCCCAAGATTCCCGAGCTGCCGGGTCCTCTTGGTCCCCTGGAAGAACAGCTTCAGCGCATTCTCGCTCCCCAGGAGAGTGTCGAACACCTCGAAGGCGACGACCTCGACGAACGGTCGCTTCCGACCCCCTTCGGCGGCCCGTTCCGCGGCGACGGCCTTATTGATCGCCCGCTTCTTCGCCTTCGGGTCCCGGTTCGGTTGCAAGGGATCCGAATCGGGATCCCGCAGGTTCACGACATACGACAGACCCTCGTCCTCGCCGGCGTAATCGAAGATGCGAACCCGGCTGTCGAACCGCCGGCGGGTAACGAACCGGATCATTCGCACCCGGAAGTCGTGGGGAGAGTCCCGCGCGGGTAGGACCGCGACGATTCCTCGCGATTGGTAGAGGGCGTTGAGGTACGTCGGGAAGAGCAGGAGGTCGAGATCTTCGAGACCCACCGTCTCGTCCGTCTCGAAGAGCGCGAGGCTCCCGCGTCGGAAACCGCCACCCAGCAGATGATCGAAATCGGGGATGCCGCTCGAGAATCGCCCTTCGGGGTCCGGTACCGGCTTCCAGCTGTGGGAGTCCGGGTTCTGCTTCGCCGGCGCTCGCATGCTTCGGGAAGTGTCGGTTCGGGTTCTTAGAGTCACGGGAGGGAAACGGGCGATTCTCTGACGGTAGCGGACGTCCATTTCCCGGTGCCGGTCGCGCGCGGTCCGGTGCCTCGGTCACGAACTCCGGAAGCGTTCGCGGTCGTTCCAGTGTCCGGGATTCTCAATCCGGCAACAGGAAACTGTGCGCTCAGAGTCGTTCCCGAGCTCCGGCGGGAGGATCGAATTCGGCGTACCGTGGTGGCCGTGAAGAGCGCCGGAGCTCTCTCCACTCACGACCCCCCCCCCAGGTCGGAGGGAGCAGCGATGTGGTGGATATCGATCCTGACGAGGCGACTACGAGAGGGCAAGACCTACGAGGATTTCCGGCGGGCGTGGTATCACACCGTCGGGTTCGGAACGACCGCGCGGCTCTACAGCGCGATCAACATCTTCGACCCGCGCGAGATCGTCGTGGTAGGTATCGGCGAAGTGAAGCCCGATCAGGACCCGATGACGCTCGTGCGAACCGACGTGACCGAACGCCTCGAGCACCCCTTGGAAGCGGTAATCGAGCCAGAGATCGGGCGCATCTTCGGGATCATGGTCGCGGAGGATGACTTCTCTTCCGAGGGTAAGATGACGTACCGGTCCGCTTCGATCGACGGGCGACCCACGGACTTTGGCGAGGTCGGCGGGGCCCTGGCGTTGGCACGGAGCTTGTTTACACGGGCGAACGAAGAGCGCGATCGCGCACGAAGCCGCCGGGACTCGGGCTGACTGGAGACCGCGATCCGAGGCCTCGCGGAAGCTCTCGGATTCGAGCCCACAGGGACGACACGACGGGAGTCTGCCCCCGGTCAGACTGCGGCGCGTGCCTCGCACCGGCCCCCATCGACACGATAATGTACCGTTCTCCCTCCTGGGGACAGCCATGGCGGGAGAGGAGCCCACGAGGATCATCGTCCATCCCCATGGCCCCTACCGCGTGCTCGGCGGGGTTCCGCTGGCCATCCAGACGATCACCCCGAACCCGCGAGGGGAATCGTGGGAATGGGTTCCGGGCCGCTCGTTCCCCATTGGGATGGAGTACTTCCTGTGCCGGTGCGGGCAGTCGCAGAACAAGCCGTTCTGCGACAACAGCCACCTGCGGGTCGGGTTCGTGGGGCAGGAGACGGCCTCCCGCCGCCCGATCGAGCGGCAGTCCGAGCATTTCGACGGACCGACGCATCTCCTGAGTGATGCCGAGCAGCTCTGCGCGTTCGCGCGGTTCTGCGACCCCGGCGGGAAGATCTGGTCTCTGATCGAGCGGACCGACGACCCCAAGGTGCGCGAGCTCGTCGTCCGGGAGGCCTCGCATTGCCCCTCGGGTCGCCTCGTTCTCCGCGAGAAGGCCACGGGCGCGGTGGTCGAACCGGAGCTCCCTCCGTCGATCGGCCTGGTGGAGGATCCGGCGATGAAGTGCAGCGGTCCGCTCTGGGTGCGCGGAGGCGTCCGGGTTGAGTCGGCGAACGGCGTTCCGTACGAAGTCCGCAATCGCGTGACCCTCTGCCGGTGCGGGGCATCGACGAACATGCCGTTCTGCAACGGCAGCCACGCATCGATCCAGTTCCGGGACGGTCTGGAATGACCGACCCCCCCGCGGTCACCTCGGCGTCGCGGAGCGCTCGGTCGACGGGGGATCTGTGACCGCCGCCGGCGCGACGCTTTCCGAGGAATTCCCCCCCATTCACGTCACGGTCGATCAGGTCGAACGGTACCGATTCGAGGTGAGCTACCCCGGTACGAACCTCCGCGCGCTGACCGTCGACGAGCCCCCTCCTGTCGGAGGAGGCGCCGGGCCCGATCCGGCGCTCGCTCTGGCGGGGGCCGTGGGGCACTGCCTCAGCTCGACCCTCTTCAACTCGCTGGAGCGCTCTCGCGTGCGCGCGACGCCAATCCGGACCGCGGTGACGCTCACCTTCGGCCGAAACGAGCGAGGGCGCAAGCGCGTCTCCGCCCTCGAGGTCCGGATTGAATGCGCCCCGCAGGACGAGTCCGATCGCGAGCGGTTCGACCGGTGCGTAGCGATCTTCGAGGACTACTGCACGGTGACCGGGTCCGTCCGCGAGGGCATTCGAGTCCGCACGGAGGTCCGCCCGCCCGCGAAATCGATTCCCGCGGAGACGCGCCCGTGACCTCCTCCCCCATCTCGTCGCGGGAGGGAGGCGCACGGCTGGTGTCGGGGACCGCGCGCGTCACCCGGGTGGAGGGGACCGAGGGCCGCACGCTATTCCCCTCGCCCGAGTTCAGCCACTGGCCCCCGTTCGAGGC
>JASHQX010000058.1 GCA_030038895.1 Thermoplasmata archaeon | reverse complement strand
CCTTCCGATCCTCGTCGTCGACACGAAGTGTGATCTTGCCCGGCGCCCGACCGACCATCTCCAGGTCTCCGCGGTCACCGGGGAGGGGATCGAAGCGTTATGGAAGGAGATTCGCGAATTCGTTCGGCCGAAGGAGGAGATGCCTCCGGTCGAGGAAGCCCTGGTCGATGAGGAGGGCGTTTCGAGGGAGGAGGCGGAAGGAGGACAGGAATTGCCTCCGTCCCGAACGGCGCGGCGCTCCCGCCGTCCCGGCTGAACGGCGGAACCGGCCCGCCGAACCCTACACGTCGAACGCCTTGCCGTTCTCAGGCAAGATGACGTGGGTGAACCCTTCGAGCGCGTCGCGAAGCGCCTCGCGGTGGTCTCCGTGCATCAGGATGACCGTCTCCGCTCGGCTCTCCTTCGCGAAACGGACGAGGTCAGAGTGTCCGGCGTGGGCGGAGAAGTCGAACTTCTGGATCTCGCAGGTTGGCCGGACCAACGCGTCGTCAATGACGAGCTCCCCCGTGTCCAACAGGCGCCGACCGTTCGAGCCCTCGACCTGGAATCCCGTGAGGTAGATCGAGCTCTTCGGGTCCCGATACAGCTCGCCGATGTAGTACAGGACCGGCCCCCCGTCGAGCATCCCACCGGTCGTCACGACGACCTCGGCCTCCCGGAGGGCTCGGGCCCGGTCGCCGGGATGCTCGACGACATGGATCCCCTCGATCGTCCGGCGGAACCGGCGCGCGTCGGCGAGGTACTCCGGCGCGGCCGTGTAGATCTCGTTCACCGACCGCGCCATCCCGTCTAGATAGGTCTCGAAACCGGAGCCAGCGAGGGCCATCAGAACCTCCTGAGCGCGCCCGACGGCGAAGGCGGGGACGATCGCCATTCCGCCTCGCTCCACCGTCTCCGCGATCCGGTCACGGAACTTGCGCTCGGTCTCGCGACGGTCGGGGTGGTCCCGGCCGGCGTAGGTCGACTCCATGACGAGGGTATCGCACTCCACGGGATCGGCACCGCCGACCAGATGGGTCGGCAGTGTCTGGAGGTCGCCGGTGAAGACGATGTCCTTCTCGCCACGGTAAAGCACCATCGAGGCGCCCGGAATGTGACCCGCCGGCGCGAACTCCACCTCGATTCCATGATGACGAAAGGTCGCGTGCCGGCCGACCGCGGTGAACCGAGCGTGGAGCTCTCGGATGTCGGAAGGTGTGTAGGGGGCGAGGTATCCCTCCATCCGGGCAACCTTCAGCGCGTCCTTCGTGAGGAGGTCGGCGACCGCGATGGTCACGGGGGTCGCGATGAGCCTCGCACGCGGCAGCCGGCTCAGGAGCGGGGTCATGCCCGAGTGGTCGAGGTGGGCATGGGAAAGAAACGCGAGGTCGACGTTCGTCGGCGCCGGGCGAGGGTAGGTCGGTGGGTCGGAGGGAGTCATCCCGTAGTCGAAGAGAAGGGTGCGCCCCTGGTCCCGCAGGACCAGCCCGAGCGAACCGACCTCGTCCGCCCCACCGAGGAACTGGAGATTCATCGGCTCGGCGAGCGGCCCTGCCACATAACTTCGCGCACGTCCAGAAGCCTCGCGGGAGTCACGAACCATCAAATCTTTCGTTTTGTCTCGTTCCATCCATGGCGGGACCTCGCCGACCGGAGCTCGAGGTGATGTTCCGGGCCAGCCTCGCGGTCCAGCGGGTCGTGCGCGACGCGGCGACCTCGCCGCACCGGGCGGATGTGGTCGCGATGGGAGCGGACGGAACGCCGACCGAGGAGCTCGACCGGCTCGCGGAGAACGAGATCCTCCGAGTATTGGACGCAGAACGCGTCGACTGGGACCTTATCTCCGAGGAGGCCGGCCATGTGCGCCGCGGTGGCCACTTGAGCCTGGTGGTCGATCCGATCGACGGGACCCTCAATGCGCTCCGGGACTTCCCGTTCGCCGCGGTGTCGCTCGCGCTCGGGAGCGACACACTCGGCGGGATCGAGATCGGTCTCGTGCGCGATCTGTTCCGAGGGACAACGTACTGGGCCGAGCAGGGGGGTGGAGCCTACCGCGATGGGCGCCCGATCCGCACCCGCAGTTGGAACCCCAAAGGAGACGTACTGCTCGTGAACCTCGGATCCCGGGCGACCGAGCGATCGGTGCGCTTGGCCGAACGGGGCCGGCGCATCCGTTCGCTCGGATGCGCCTCGCTCGAGATGGTCATGGTCTCCCAGGGGAGCGCGGACGCCTATCTCTTCGAGAACTCGGAGGAAACGCGCAACCTCCGGTCGACCGATATCGCGGGGGCGTACCGGATCGTGCTCGAGGCGGGGGGCGGGGTCAGCGACGCAGCACACCGCTCGATCGACTCGTTCCCGCTCGCCGTGGGTCGGCACACGAGCGTCTTTGCCTGGGGGGACGCGAAACTCCCGGCGGCGCTCAAGGAGGGCGGCGCGCTGTGAAGCTGGGGCTCACCGCCAATCCGAAGAAACCCAACGCGATCGACCTCGTCCGACGGGTCCTTGCGCGGATCGGGGACCGGGCCGAGCTCGAGCTCTCCGACGATATCGCGAGCGCGGCACCGGACCGGCCCCACGCCCCCCTCGAACGGATGCGTCCGGACGTACTGATCGCGATCGGCGGCGACGGGACGTTCCTCTACGCCCTGCGTCGCAGCGAAGTCCCTCTACTCCCGATCAACGCGGGGACCGTGGGAGTGCTCGCCGAGATCACCGCGACTCTGGACGCCCCCCTGGCCGCGGCGATCGACCGGCTCATCGAGGGGCACTACCACATCGAGGAGCGAATGAAGCTCGCGGCTGAGATCGGCGCCTCCCCGCTGCCGGACGCGGTCAACGAGTACGTCGTGCATGCGGCGCAGGTCGGGAAGATGGGGCTGTTCGAGATCGCTTTCGACACGGAGGTCGTCGGCCGGATCCAGGCCGACGGGATCATTCTCGCGACACCCACGGGCTCGACGGGCTACTCGTTGAGTTCCCTCGGTCCGATCGTCGACCCCGACCTCGATGCGATCGTCGTCACGACGATCGCCCCGTTCCGTATTGAGGCGCGCGCGCTGGTCGTCGACCCGCTGCGGACCGTCCGGCTCCGGGCCATCGACATCGGGCGGGCCGCCGTCACCATCCCCGACGGGCAGGAGACGCACGTCGTCCCGCCCGGCGGCTCGGTGACCATCTACCGTTCGCCGCGGCGTGCACGGCTCGTGCGGTTCGGGGACCGGTACTTCGACCGCCTGCGGGGAAAGCGGATCCTCCCCTGGACCGAGGAGCCGGCCGGCGACGGAGGCGGCGGTGCCGTTCTTCCGCCCGACGCGTAAACGTCCGCCCGGTTCGCCGGCGCTCGGGTCGACCCCTCGGGCGATCTCCCGCCAGGTGCTCGACAGCGCGCTCGCGAGCGCCCGCTCGTCGTACCCGAATGAGTTCGGCGGGGTACTGCGCGCCGACCCGCCCGGGGTGATCGGCGAGCTTCTCCTCCTTCCTGGAACGACCGCCGGCCGTCGCCACGCCAACTTTCAGCTGTACATGCTCCCGGCGGACCTTACGGTCGTCGGGACGGTCCACTCCCATCCGTCCGGAGCGCTCCATCCGTCGGAGGCCGACCTGCGCCTCTTTCGGAACTGGGGACGCCGCCACATCATCCTCGGGGCGCCGTACGGACCCGGGTCCTGGCGGGCGTACGACGGGAACGGCGCGGAGACAACGCTCGAGGTGATCGAGGGCCGGTCGTTGGCCGGCATGCCGGTCGCCGAGTACCGGCCGCACGCCGTGCATCGTCCGCCGTCGCGGGCGCTCCCAGAGCAGTTCCCGGGGGACGAGGCGTAGGAAGCGCTATTCTCGGACGGGTATCGTCGGAACCGGGAGGCGCTCGGGCGTCCGGTTCGGGTCGACGATCGCCCGGCCCGGGTGCTGCGGTGGGCTCCACAAGCCGTGGAGCTTCGAGATGACCTCGAGGAACCCGATGAAGCTCCGGAACGCCCCGCGGTAGATCTCCGTGTGGGCGCCCTCCCAGTCGAAGAAGTCGTTGAGCATCACCTTCGACTGCCGGAGACCGTGCGTGAGGGCGCGCTTCAACAGCTCCTCCTGGAGCGGACTCAGCCGGTCGCGGCGGAACCAGTCGCGCGACTTCAGATGCCCGAGCGGGACGAAGAACATCGGGACGAGGAGCGCTTTGAAGTCCCACAGGTCGTCAATGAGATCGATCGTGCGCTGGACGTCGTCCTCGGTCTCCTGAGGGAGCCCGACGATGAACGTGCACGCCGGATAGACGTGGTTGTCGTTCATGAGGCCGGCCGACTGGACGACAAGCTCGGGCCACTGCGACGCCTTGAACGGGGCGACCTTCCCCGGCATCGCGGCGGTGATCATGTGGGGCGAACCAGTCTCGACCCCGACCTCGACCCCCCACCAAGACTGCTTGTCGTCAATCAGGACCTCGGCGCACTTCGAAAGGAGCTTCGGCTTGGTCATGAGCGAGGCGACCGCGACGTGGCTCCAGCCGACCTGCTCGTAGTGGCGCTTCGCGAGCTGGAGGAGCGGGATCAGCTTCTCCTCGTGCGGCATCACGTTCGGGCTGCCGTAGAAGTAGACGTCGTCCGAGTGGAGGATCCCCTTGCGGATCCCGATCCGAGCGTTGACCTTGAGCTCCTCCTCGATCTTTTCGAGCGGGTACCAACGCGTCGGGCGGGTCGTGACCGAGCAGAACGAGCAGCCCCGGCAGCACCCACGGCCGATCTCGACCAGACCGTTGATGCTCGGGTACTTGATCGTGGAAATCTGTTCGACCTTGGGTGCCTCCTTGGCCGCGAGGACGACGTGCGGTGGGAGGAATTCGTCGCGGAGCGCCTTCGCTACGATCTCCCGGACGAAGACGTCACTCTCCCCCTCGACGACCGTATCGACCCCGCCGAAGGAGTCGAGGAACTCCTGGATCCAGGGCAGCTTCATCCGGGTCGCGGGTGCGAGCTGCCAGGCGCACGGCCCCCCCGCGATAATCTTGAGCCCCCGCTTACGGGCCTCGACGACCGCGGGCTGGGTGAGCATCCGTTTGAAGTTGACGCAGTTGAGCGACTCCTTCCGCATCACCCCGCCGAACGTCGAGCTCGGCGGGTTCAGGCCGAAGTAGTCGTGGCCCGAGATGAGGAGGACCTTCGCCTCGCCCGGCATGTACCGATTGAGGTAGCTCGGGTGGATGATGCGGGCGTCGAAGCCTCCGTCGATGAGCGCGGCCTCGATCTTGCGCATCCCGTAGGGAGCCTGTCGCGGGAAACCATTCTCGTCCGTCGGCATCACGGGGTAGAAGAGCCGCTGATAGACCGACTCGGGGAACACGTAGGCCGGGGTGGTGGTACCGAACCCCAGGAACTCCTTCCCGTGGTGGTTGCTCATCATCGTCCAGTCGCAAGTGATGACGACTTCCGGCAACGAACGCGCCTCCCTCGATTCCGAGGACGGGTCGGACCACGAAGCGGGGGTTTTTATTGGTTGTGACGCAGGCTAAGCGACACGTCACACTCTGACAAACCCTCGATTACTCGACTTCTGGGAGGAGTATCGGCTCACTCGAAGTCGATTTCGTCGTCGTCTCTCGGCAACACGCCGTCGATCGAATCCCCCGACTCCTCCGCCGGCTCCTCGAGGTCGCCGGACTCACGGAACGCGGGGTCGCGTTGCATCAAGCGCACCCGGACGCAGTCCCGATGCGCGGGACTCCCGTTCCAGGAGCTCGTCTCCGCGGGGTCCCCGAGGGGCTCCTTGCACAAGCAGCAGATCTCGGGCGGAGGACTGATCCACGAGATCCGTCGAGCCCGGGACTCCATCCCGAATTCCCCCTCTTGCCTCTATGGCCCTGCCGGAGCTTTACCTTTCGGTCCGGCGCGTTCGGGGGCGTCGCCGGCCCTCTACCGCCTTCCTTATCCACCGGGCGCCGTCCGGGCGCCGATGGACACGTTCACGGAGATCCGGCGGCGGCGCGTCGCGCTCGGGGTCTCGCTCGCGGACCTCGCCCATGCGGTGGGCCGCAGTGACGCGACCCTCTCGCGCATCGAGCGGGGGCAGATTCAACCCTCGTACGAACTTGTCCAGCGGATCCTCGCCTACCTCGAGGCCCAGGAGGGTCTCGCCGCGCCGAAGCTCACCGTGGGAGACTTGCGGAGCAAGACCCTCATCTCGGTCGGTTCGTCCGCCTACCTCACCGAAGCCGCGCAGCGGATGGAGAGTGGTGGATTCTCCCAGCTCCCCGTGGTCGATGACGGCCGAGTCGTCGGTTCGTTGTCCGAGTCCGCGCTTCTCCGCGCACTCGGTGAGCCCACGGCACGCCGCGTAAGGGTCCGAGACGTGCTCGAGACGGCGTACCCGGTGGTCGACGAGAGTTTTCCCGCGGACCTCCTCCCCCCGATTCTGGGCCGGTATCCGGCGGTCCTGGTCGCTCATCACGGTGAGCTCGCGGGAATTGTCACGAAGGCGGACCTGATCCGGGGGCTACGCGGTACTTCTCTCCACCGAAAGTCCGCCGGCTGAAACCAGATCCGTCCGCGTTCGCGGAACGACGCTCGGCCCGGTGAACGTCCGATTCTCTTCCGTCGAGGCGACGGGAGGAGCGAATCATCGGAAGCTTTCACGCCGAGAGTTCGCCCGTGTACGATGCGACCGGCCCCGGGAAGCTCCTTCCGTCGAGGGACGGAAGGACCCCGACTTCTCCGGCCGGACCGCGTCAAGCACGGCCACGACCGCGAGGTCAGCCGCGCGCCGTCCGAGTCGGTCGGCCACCTCGCCCGGCCAGGCCTCCCGGCGCGGGGGGTGGAGGCGTTCGGTCGACGCGACGAACAGCACGTCGCCGTCGGAGGTGCTGTGGTACGGCGAAATGGCCGACGCGATTCCGGCGTGGACCATGTGGGCGATGCGGGCGAGCGCCGGCCGACCGACAGCGACATCTGTCACCACGATGCCGAGCGTGGTTCCCCGTTCGGGACGGTGGAAAACCCCGGGGAAGCGCGGAGGATCGACCCCTCCCTTGCGGCCCTTCGCGCCCGCAATCCAGGCACCCGAGGACGGGTCCCGGATCGCACCGACCGAATTCACGGCGACCAACACGCCCACCGTGCCGAGGCGGTCGATGCACGCGGCTGCGGCGCCGATGCCCCCGGGCATGGCGCGCTGACGGCCGAGGTATTTGCCGACCGTTGCCCCGGCGCCCGCCCCGACGCGTCCCGTCGCGACCGTGCCCGGAGCGGCCTGCCGAGCGGCCTCGTACCCCAGCGGCAGATAGTCCGGGATCCCGGCTCGGCGGGTAGGAAGATCGAACAGCGCCGCGCCCGAGATCGGAACCACGACGTTGGGATTGGAGAACGCACGATGGCCCCCGCCGACCTCAAGGATTCGAGTGCGGACCCCGCGGGCCGCGTCAAGGCCGAAAAGGCTCCCTCCCGAGAAAAACACCGCCCATCGACGGCCGAAGGTCGCGTCGAGGGAAAGGGAGGCGGTGTCGTACGTGGCCGAGGCGCCGCCGCGTACGTCCACGACCATGGGTACCGCGTGGTCGAACAAGACGACCGTCACACCGCTCGCTCTCTCGGGGCTCTCGGCCTGTCCGACCGAGACTCCCGGAATCATGCCGAAATCGACCCGCCGTTCCGCCACGGCTTCACGAGGTTCGGAACGAAGATAACGCCGCCCCGCTCGGCTCGTTACGCCCATCTTATCTCCCCGCACGCGTGCGGTCGGCCGGATGAGCGGTGCGAAGGGAACGTTTCGGGAGGAAGAGGTCGTTCCGGACGGGTTCCGGGTGGACCGCGAGCTTGCGCTGGGACGTCATCCGATCCTCGCCGGCTTTCCCGGCCTCGACAAGCTCGCGCCCGCCCGCCGTCTCGTTGCGGATCGTGCGGCACGCGCCCGGCTCTTCCAGGAGACGCAGATCGAGTTGGTCGACCAGGATCTCTGGATGTACGTCGCCCCCAAGGAGGTGCCGAAGACGTTCCGGCGCAGGTGGAAACCGGTCGTCTCCCCCGAGGCGGATTGCATCGTGGTCGGGGCGAACCACCTTCGGGAGAGCCCCCTCCTCACCCTCTTCATGGACATCTACCACGAGCTCTGTCACGTCCTCCAGCGGCAAGGAGGAGCGGAGCTCTGGCCACCCGGGATGAGCTACGTCGAACGGTGGACGGAGATCGAGGCGTACCGGTTCGTGATCGAAGAGGCGCGGCAACTCGGGGTTCCGGACGAGTTCCTGCGCGAGTATCTGCGCGTCGAGTGGATCACAGACGCGGAGCACCGGACGCTCCTCGACGCCCTCAAGGTTTCCCCCGACAGCTAGAGCATTTTCTGCCCTACGCCGCGCCCCGGTCCAATACGCCGTTGCGTGACGAACCGATTCTTTATCCCCCGCGGCCCGACTTTCGACTGTCCGCTGGGGTGCGGAAGGCGTGACGGTCGACATCAAGGTCCGCACCGTCCTCCGGCCATCGACCAGCGACCTCTGGTTCCTCTCCTACCTTCCTCTCGCCATCTCGGACGGGATCGCTACGCCGCTGATCCCCCTCCTCGCCCTCCAACACTTCGGCGCGAGCGCGTTCGCGGTCACGATCATCATTGCGGCGAGCGCGATGAGCCAGGTACCGTTCACGATCCTTTGGGGCAACCTCTCCGATCGCGTCGCGCACCGGAAGTTCTTCCTAGTCGGCTCGTTCCTCGCGACCGGTGTCAGTATCATTCTCATCGCGCTCGCGACGAATCTCCTCACCTACTTCTGGCTCAACGTCGTCGAAGGACTCGCCTCCGCCGCGAGCGCCCCGATCGGGACGATGCTCCTCCTCGAGACTCGGCACAAGCGTTGGTGGCCGACCGACATCGGGCTCTTCGGACTCATCTCTGGGCTCGGGACGACGGCCGGGCTCGCGGTGGGCTTCGTCTGGTTGTTCGTCATCGGCCTGAACGAACCGGCGATCCGAACGATGACAGCGCTGCTCATCGTCTCAGGGGTGCTCGCGCTCGTCTCCGCGGGGATCGCGTGGGCGTGGATCGAGGAGCCGGCGAGCCGCGTCGACCGCCGGAGCGTCTCGGACCTTGTCCATCTCCACCGAGGGGTCGTCGAGCGGATCCGAATGTTCCGGATGCGCGTCCTCGGTCTCATCGATCTCACCCGATCGAAGGCGGAGCGCCTCCCCGGCCGCGAGTATCTTTTCCTCGCGGCCCTCGGGCTCATGAGTGTCGGGTTCGACATCTTCTACGGGCCATTCCCGGTCTTCCTCTGGCGCGACGCGCGCTTCACCGACGCCGGCGTCTTCGTCGTCTACCTCGGGTCGGCCGCCGCGTCGACCGCGCTGTTCTTCCACTCGGGGAAGTCGGTCGAGAAACATTCGCCGAAGAACGTCTTCCTGGGCTCGCTGGGAGGCCGCGTCCTTCTCATGTTGTTGTTCCTCTGGGGCCCGATCTACGTCCTCTTTGGCCTCGGGAGCCCCGCGCTCCTCGGATGGATCACGCTCCTCAACGCGCTCATGGGGGTCACGTGGGCGTTCATCAGCACGGCGAGCACGATCTTCCTCGTCCGCCTCGTGGGCCGGTCGGCGCGCGGCCGCGCTCTCGGCATGTACAACGCGTTCGCCGGCGCCGGCGGGCTCCTTGGCACGCTCCTCGGCGGCTGGCTGTTTGCGACCTTCGGGGTCTACGTGGCGTACTCGACCGCCGCGCTGACCGTGCTTGTCGGAGCGGCCCTCCTCGTGCCGATTCCGTTCCACATGTTCCAGCTCCCTCACCACGCCGCGCATCACTACCACCTCGCCCGGAGCACCCGGGCGACCTCGCCCTCCGCCCCGCTCGTCGCGCTCGGACGCCGGCCCTAGGCACCCCAGCCGACCGATTCCCAAGTCAGGGTCCGGATCACGTAGCCCAACGCAAGGTTCGCGAGGAAGATCTCGAGATCGACGGGGTAGTCCCGGATCGAGCACGAGCGGAACCCGAGCTGGCCGATCCCGACCGGCTCGGTCCCGCGCAGGATAGCGAACCGTCCGGTCAAACGCTCAATGATTAGGTAATTCACACCGCCGTACTCGATTGTCAGCGGTCCGAACGTGGTCGAGTGCGTCCGCCAGTGCTCCTCGCCGATCTGGATCCGAATCTCGTCGCTCTTCGCGTGGTAGGAGACCGTCGAGTGCACCTCGTTCGGTGTCCCCGGTCGGTACGTGACGTACTCCGTGGAGAACAGCGCCGCGATCCGCCGCGAGAGCCCGGCCTGCCCGGCCTCGATAGGCCGGCCGACCCAGGTCTCGTCGCCGACCCGGACCTCGATGATATTCTTGAGCACGCGAGCGGTCGCCTGGATCATCCCGCGCCGTTGACCGGGAGCGCCGGTCACCTATTAACGAGGGGGTCGCTCGGCGGTTTGTGCCGTCCCTCGCCTTCGTGCCTCCGCCGGCGGAGCGGGCGGTCGGGCTCGGGTTTTACATCACGGACACGCCCGGGGTCCCCGGGACGACCAAGTCCTCTCCCGAGGAGTTCCGGGTCTCCGAGATCTCGAGCTACCCGTTGCCGGACTCCTCAGGAACTTACACGGTCCTGCGCATCGTCAGCCGCGGGTGGGAGCAGCACGAGCTCGGTTCGGCTCTCGCGCGGGAGCTCGGGCTCGCTCCGCATGCGATCGCCTGGTCCGGGACGAAGGACCGCAGAGCGGTCGCGGAACGTCTCGCTTCGTACCGGGGTCCGCCGCCCGACCACGCCGTCTCTCTTCCGGGCGTTGAGATCGTCGAGTCGTACCGCGCTCGAGACGGGCTGGTACTTGGCCATCATTATGGGAACGCGTTCGAGATCCACGTCGTCCCTTCGGAAACGACCCCGCAGTCGGCCGCAACCTCGTACGCCGCGACGGAGGCGGCGCTGCGCTCGGCGGGCGGGTTCCCGAACTTCTTCGGCCCCCAGCGGTTCGGGGAGGTCCGTCCCATCACTCACACCGTGGGCCGTGCGCTCGTCCAAGGCGACCCGGCGGACGCCGTCGAGATCTACCTGACCGCGATCCCGCCGGGAACGGTCGCGGGCCGGGGCGACGACGCACGGGTCGCGTACGCAGAGCATCGAGATCCGGCCCGTGCGCTCCGTGAGATGCCGGTCGACTACCGATTCGAGCGCACCCTGCTCGAGCGACTGACCCGCGGACAGGACGCCACGCAGGCACTCCGGGGGCTCTCCCGTGACCTCCGGCTGCTCTTTGTACACGCCTACCAGTCCTACCTGTTCAATCGCTGGCTCTGCGAGCGCAGGACCGCCGGACTGCCGCTGACTTCGCCGGTCCCCGGCGACCGGGTGCTCCGAATCGGTCGCGACGGGAGCTATCGGAGCCAGGACGGAGTCCCCGTCGACACCGACAACCTTCGCGAGTGCGTCGAGCTGGTCGCCCGAGGAGGGGCGCTCGTCGCGGGCCCCCTCGTGGGCTTCGAGACGCCGGTCGAGTCGGGCCCCGTGGGTGGGCTGCTCGACCAGCTGCTGCGTGAAGAAGGGGTCGACCGTGTCGGATTCCGGGTCCCGTTCGCCCCCGAGATCTCGAGCAAGGGAGCGTGGCGGCCCCTGGTCCTCCCCGTTCCGCCGATCGCGCGAGAGGTCGACCCCACCGGTACGTGGTTCAAATTCGCGCTTCCGAAAGGGGCGTACGCTACGGTCCTCCTTCGGGAATTCCTCAAGGTCGGCGCCACCGCGGGATCGGCACCTCGTGGAGGATAGTCTACTAATACCTCGGACCCGACTGCATTCGTCCGACCAACGTCTGACATGGCGCTCCCCGCAGCTCCCCGGCCGTACCTGTACCCGACGATGCCCGCGGTCCCCCGACCGCTGCCAGCTCCTCCGAG
>JASHQX010000057.1 GCA_030038895.1 Thermoplasmata archaeon | reverse complement strand
CGGATTCGGACAGCGAGCTGGTCTTGGTCGAGGAGCCGGGAACCCCTGAAACCGATCTCCGGGTCGAATCTGTGGAAGAGGCATGTCGGAAGTTCGAGGAGGCGGGCGGAACTGTCGTCGAACCGCCCTTCGAAATCCCGATCGGTCAGTGCGCCGTCGTAAAGGATCCCTGGGACAACTCCCTCGTCCTGCTCGACATGAGTAAGGGCCCGCTCCGCACGGACGCGGCCGGGAACGTCGTCGATTGACCGGCTCCGATTGCCATCGGGCGGAACCGGCCTAGCCGAACTCGTTGAGGACACGCTGGACCCGCCGGGGCTCCGGCGCCGGGGGTCCCTGGCCACGCTCCGTGTCGGCTTGCACCTTCTCGAGCATGTCGTGCATGCGCCGTTCGCGGGAGTACGCTGCGCGGTTCAAGCTCACGTCCCGCGTGCCCTCGGCGACGAGGACGATCGCCCGACCCACCCGCGCGCGGCCCGTACGGCCCCGCCGCTGGATCGTCCGGATCACGTCGGGGATCGGCTCGTAGAACACGACCAGGTCGGTCGCGGGGATGTCGAGCCCCTCCTCGGCGACGGAAGTCGCGACGAGGCAGTTGACTTCCCCGCGGCGGAACCGGTCGAGGGTACTAACTTGCTCGCGCTGGCTGAGCCCCGGGTCCTCCCCGCGCGCGGCCTGCCCGACGAAGCGCGCCGGCCGAACCGCCGGTCCCGCCTGCACGAGCTCGTCGACGAGCCGGTCGACCGTGTCCCGGTATTGCGAGAAAACGATCACGCGCGCGCCCGGGTTCCGGGTGAGTTCCTCGCGCACTACCCTCACCGCCGTCGCGATCTTCGGGTGTTCGACCGTGAGTTCGGCGAGGCGCCTCCGTACCTCGAGAACGTCGGGATCGTCCAGGAACGCCCGAAGGGACGGAGTCCGCCGCCGGGCGGCGGAGTGGTCCTGCCGAAGAAAGTACTCCCGGAGCGCATCCACCCCCTGAGTCTCGATCAGCTCGAGGGCGTGGAGGCCCTTCATCGCGGCGGCCTGCGCCGTGATCGCCTTCCAGACGATCCCGGAAGAGGATCCGCTTTCCCGTCGCTCGGCCTCCATCTGCCGGAGGAGGAGCTCGCGGATCTCGAGGAGCGCGCGTCGGCTCGCCTCGCCGTTCGCGAGGAGGCCGAGTTCCCGAAGCACGCCCACCTGGCGTTGCACCGCCGCGCGCAGGCGGACCGCGAGGTACTGGACTTCGACTGGTACCGGTACGTTGATCGTCTGGACCCCGACCCCGTGGATGTACGGCACGACATCCGGGTCGTGCTCCGTGCGGTACTCGAAGTGCTCAATCGCGAGGTTCGCCCAGACCTCCCGGATCCTCTCGAGAGTGCCGCCGGGGGAGGCGGTCATCGCGAGCACGCGGGCGCGGGGCCCCGATCGGTTCCTTCGGCCCAATTCGACGTAGGGGTAGTCGCCCACGGCCCGATGCGCCTCGTCGAAGATGAGGAGCGAGAACGACTCGAGGGGGAAGTTTCCCTCTGCGAGGTCGTTCGCGACGACCTGGGGCGTCGCGACGACGATCTGGGGAGGACGGAGGAGGGCGGCCCGCCGGTCCGGAGGGATCGCCCCGGTGAGAACGAGTGGCTCCGGAGCCAAGAGCGTCGACGCCACACTCCGGGCGTGCTGGACGACGAGCGGTCGGGTCGGCGCCAAGAACAGAATCGACCGCGTCGGTTCCCGCAGCAGGAACTCTGCCATGACCCGGAGCGCGATTGACGTCTTCCCGAGCCCCGTCGGCAGCACGACCAGGGTGTTGTGTTCGAGGGCGGTCCGGGCGATGTCGGCCTGGTAGAGCCGGTCCTCGAGCAGTCCGGGACGGATCCGCGGATGCTCAACCGTCGCCATCGTCGAACCGACCCGTCGGCGGAGTCACCACGGCTTTATTTGGAGCCGGATACGGCCGGCGATGTTCCCCCTCTGGGCGGTCGTGGTCCTGGTGGGGGCCGCCGTACTGGCCCTCGCCTACCAGGGGGCCGCGATCGTCCTCGCCTACGAGATGCCGAAGCTCCGGCCGGACCCTCCCGGTCCGCGCGGTAGGCCGCCGCCCCGGGTCAGCGTGGTCATCGCGGCGCGCAACGAGGAGGACCAGCTCCCCGCGACCCTGACTACCCTCGAGGCCCAGGATTACCCCGATCTCGAGATCGTCGTGGTCGAGGACGGCTCCACGGATCGGACCCGTGAGGTGCTCGCGACGCACGCCGGCCGGGTCCGTGTGGTCGATCCACCGCAGGTACCGGAAGGGTGGACCGGGAAGAACTGGGCGTGCTGGACGGGTGCGCGCGCGACAGAAGGGGATTGGATCCTCTTCCTCGACGCGGACGTGCGGACCCACCCAGCGTCCGTCCGTACGGTGCTCGACTGGGCGATTCGGGAGCAGGCGGACCTCGCCTCCCTAGCCGCCCGGATCGAAACGGTGGGATTCTGGGAGCGGGTCGTTCTCCCGTTCTTCGTCCAGCTGACGCTGCTCGTGTTTCGTGCACCTCATGTGAACCGCGACAGGTCCAAGACCGCTATGGCGAACGGCCAATTCTGGATGACCCCTCGCGCGACGTATTTCGAGCTCGGCGGTCACGAAGCCGTGCGAAACATCGTCCAGGAGGACGTCGCGATTGCCCGACGGTACCGTGCGAACGGCCGGCGGCTCCGCATCGCCTGGGCCCCGGAGCTCGCGGTCACGCGGATGTACCGGAACCGGCCGGAGATGTTCGAGGGCCTGCTCAAGAACCTCGGCGGGCCGGACCACACCTCGCCTCGGCTCGCCGCCGACATCGCCGGGATCGTGGGGTTCTACCTGCTGCCCCTTGCCCTGCTCCCGTACGCTGTCGCGGTCGGCAGCCTGGTACTCGCGGGGGTGGGAGCCTTCCTCTACATCGCGTTGTTCGGCAAGCACTTCGCCTTCAGCCGGGCGCTCGGCACTCCGGGACGGTACGGCCTCCTCTATCCTCTTGCTGCGGGCTACTTCATCGGACTCTTCGCAACGGCTATCCACCGTCACCTGCGCGGCCACCCGCTCCAGTGGAAGGGCCGGGCGTACTCCCCGCGCTACTGACGTCGGCCGAACGGCGGCCCGGGGATGGCGCCGGGCCAACCGATAAGTGGGCGATGCGTGGTAGGACGCGCGCCATGGCGGCCTTGCTGGACGCTCCCTACGACCTCTTCATCGGGGGGAAGGAGGTACCAGGGACGCGGGGCGAACGCAGCCACGTTCTCGATCCGGCCACGAACCGGGTGCTCGCGGAGGTCGCGATCGCCTCGCCGGACGATGCGCACGCGGCGATGGAGGTCGCCGACCGGGCGTTCCGAGAGTCGAACTGGGCGACCGACGACGGCTCCCGCCGGGCGAAGACGCTCTTCCGCCTCGCGTCGCTGCTCGAGGCGAACCTCGAGGGGTTCGCCCGCCTCGAGACCCGGAACATGGGTAAGCCCCTCCGGGAATCCCGGGGCGACATCGCCTACGTCGTCCGCACCCTCGAGTACTTCGCCGGTCTCGCCGACAAGGTCGAGGGCGAGACGGTACCGGTTCCCGGCCCTCGCTTCGACTACACGGTCCGCGAGCCCCTCGGGGTCACGGTTCACATCGCGCCGTGGAACTACCCCCTCCTCCTCTCGATTCGTTCCGTCGCCCCCGCGCTCGCGGCGGGCAACTCGGTCGTCCTGAAGCCGGCCAGCCTTACCCCTCTCAGCGCGGTCGCATTCGCCCGGCTCGCGCGCGAGGCCGGGGTTCCCGAGGGGATCCTGAACGTCGTCGTCGGCCCAGGGAAAGAGGTGGGCGAGGCGCTGATCGACGATGTCCGCTGCCGATCGGCGACGTTTACCGGGAGCACCGACGTCGGGCGGCGGATTGCCGAGGTCGCGGCGCGCCGCCTGCTCCCGCTCACGCTCGAACTCGGGGGAAAGGGCCCGGTCCTCGTCTTCCCCGACGCGGATATCGATCGGGCGGCGCGTGGGATCGGCTACGGGATCTTCCAGAACGCGGGCCAGATGTGCTGGGCCGCCTCGCGTCTCCTCGTCCATGAGAGCGTCCGGGCCCCGCTGCTTCAGAAGGTGCGGGCAATCGCCGAGTCGCTCAAGATCGGGAGCGGCCTGGACGACGGCATCGAGATGGGTCCGCTAGTCTCGAAGGAGCAGCTCGATCGGGTGCTCGGCTACGTGGCGGACGCGCGCTCGGACGGGGGAACCGTCGTGACGGGCGGAAACCGGGCCCCCTCCCCAGCGCTATCGGAGGGGAACTTCGTCCTTCCGACGATCCTTTCCGACGTTCCCACGAGCTCGCGCGCGGTCCGTGAGGAGATCTTCGGTCCCGTTCTTTCGGTGGCGACGTTCTCGGACGTCGACGATGCCGTCCGCCAGGCCAACGACACCGCCTACGGACTCCTCGGGGGCGTATGGACCCGCGATCTCTCGACCGCACACACGGTCGCTCGCCGGCTCGAGTGCGGGATGGTTGTCGTCAACGAGCCCCCCTTGACGTATCCCCAGACCCCGTTCGCAGGGGTCAAGGCGAGCGGCCTCGGATTCGAGCAGGGCCAGCGGGTGCTCGAGTCGTACACCCGCCGCAAGAACGTTCTCCTGAACGTTGGGGTGGCGAAGCGGAAGACCTAGAAACGACCGGGCCCGACCGGACCCCTCTCGTCCCGATGTCTAGTGGGACCTGGGGTTCGTACGAAACCTCAAAAGAACCCCACGCCGCTCGCACGGCCACTTCCATGGCCCCTACCCCCGAAGCCCGAGGTCCCTGGGGCACCTGCCGGTTCTGCGGCGTCGCGGTTCCATCGGGGGCCGAGCGATGCGTCGAGTGCGGCGCCGACCACCCGCTCTCGGAGGCCGAGATCCGGGCGGCGCCGAAGCGTCTGCGCTGGCGGGTCCGGTTCACGGGGGCGCTGCGGACCATCATCGTCGTCGGAGTGGTGGGAGGTCTCGCCTACGCGACCCTCGCCGCCGTCCTCCAGGGGCCCCCGGTCCTCACCGGCGACCCGCTGACCACGGCGGCGGGGTACCGTGTCGGTCCGGGGAACTTCACCGAAGTCTCGGGGGAGATCACCGGAGGGGACTACGTCGTTGGGAACTACTCCTCGTTCGACCCGGTGGGGACGGACATCGTGTTCGACGTGTACAACTCGAGCGAGTGGGTGTCGTTCGCCGCCGGGGGTTCACCGAATCCGGTCTACTCGGCGTCGCCCGCCTACAGTGGCCGGATCGTCTACTCGGCGCCGGTGACGGACAACTACTACTTCGTCTTCGCGAACCCGTACCCCGTCACCTCTCACCTCACGATCGGGATCTACGTCGCCACCGAGTACGAGTCGAACGTCGGGGACGACGGCCTCGCCTAGGGCCGTGATCTACGCGTCTTCCGCTGGGGGAGCCGTCTCGAGCCGCCTCAAGAACTCCGCGGGCACCTGGTCGACGAGATAGACCGTCTTCCCTGCCTGCTTGATGACGATCCCGCTCTCCCGCGCGCGCCGGGCGTCGACCTCAAGGAGGATCGGCTCGGGAGTCCGGACCGATCCTGCGGCCCGGGCGTCCTCTGCCGTCTTCGAAAGGTGCACTTTCTTCCGGTCCGTCGGGCGCAGGCCGACCTCGAGGACGATCGCCGCCTCCTCCTCGGTCACGGGGTAGTACAGGCGGTCCGGGATGTTCTCGGTCGGGAGATCGAGATCGACCTCGAGCGTGTGGCCATAGGTCGCCCGGATCCGCTCGTCGCGCACCTCGTACCGGCCCTTCGCGTCGGTCTCCGCGATCGCCACGAGGTGCTGCATCCTAAGCCAATGGTAGGCCGGATGCCGCTGCGAGATCGCCCGAACGATCTGGGGCAGCGAGACCCATCCCTGGGGCTCCATTGTGAGGCCGTAGCGGTCAGGGAAGTGCCGGAGGATGCCGGTCAGAATCCGCCCGAGATGGTCGAGCTCCCGGTCGTTCATCAAGAACCGGCCGGGCTGCGCGCAGACCGGACAAGCATCGGCGCGGAAGTAGCCGTGCTGGGCGCACTCCTTCAGCATCGCGACGCGCTCCCGCTACGCCTTGACCTTGTCGGCCTTCTTCTCGAAGTCGGTCAGGAGGTCCGCGTAGAGATCGGTCAGGTCTTTGAGGACCCGCTTCAACACCTGCTGGGGCTTCTCGCCCTTCGTCCGGAGGAGCAGCGTCGGCCGCTCCAAGTACGGATGCCCGAGGTAGTAGCGCGCCTCGACGACCTTCTCCTCCTTCTGGAGGGCTTCGACCAGCGGGATAAGGATCGTCTCCTCCCCGCGGGGCAGCTCGACCCGGAGAAGGTCGTGCTCCTTTTCCACTACGCGAACGTCCATCGGCGGCCCCGGAGACCGGACCACCTTCGTCCCATTCTTAAGGGTGGCGGGACGAACGCTCTGGCGGGCGGCCTTCTCCCGACGCGGATATAACCACCGCCGCCTCGTCCGACCGATCGCCATGCGGTGCCTGGTCGTCGGGGGCGGCGCCCGGGAACACGCCATCGGGCTCGCACTCGCCCGCGCCGAGGCCGAGATCGTGGTCGCGAGCTTGAACGCGAACCCCGGCCTCGAGCGGCTCGCCCGGGCTTCGGCGCGCGTCGACCCGACCGACGCGGCTCGGGTCGCTGCGCTGGGCCGGGCCCAGCACGTCGATTTCGCCGTGATCGGACCGGAGGCGCCGCTCGCCTCGGGGGTCGCGGATGCGCTCCGCGCGGCGGAAATCCCTACCGTCGGGCCCGATCAGTCGGCCGCCCGCATCGAGTCGTCGAAGTTGTTCTGCCGGGAGCTCCTCACCCGCCACGGGATCGCCGGTCAGCCGAAGTGGGTCGCTCCCGAGACCCCCGAGGACGTCGACCGAACCCTCGTCGCGTTCCCTGCCCCCTTCGTCGTGAAGCCGAGCGGTCTCACTGCGGGCAAAGGGGTTTGGGTACAGGGCTCGGACTTCACCGATCCTAAAGAGGCCGGGGCCTACGCGAAATCGATTCTCCTCCAGGGCGGCCGCGTCCTGCTCGAGGAGAAGGTCGCGGGTGAGGAGTTCAGCCAAATGGCGTTCGTCACGGACTCCGGCGTCTATCCCATGCCTGCGGTCCAGGACTTCAAGCGGGCGCTCGAAGGAGACAAGGGAGGCAACACTGGCGGCATGGGATCGTACTCCCAGCGGGATCACCTCCTGCCGTTCCTCTCCGCCGCCGACCGGGATCGCGCACTAAAGATCGTGAACGCGGCCGCCGCGGCCATGCGCGCGGAGGGCCTCTCGTACCGGGGGATCCTCTATGGCGGGTTCATGTTGACCGCGGAAGGCCCCCGCCTCCTCGAGTTCAACGCCCGGTTCGGCGATCCCGAGGGGATCAACGTTCTGACGCTCTACGAGGAGGGGGACTTTGCCGAGCTCCTCCTCGGGGTGGCTACGGGAAGGGTCGACCCGAACCTGATCCAGTTCCGACTCCGGTCCACCGTGGTGAAGTACCTCGTTCCCCCCGGCTACGGCGATCGGCCCAAACCCGGGGGTCTCTTGACCCTCGACGCGGGCGCGATCGAAGCGTCCGGTGTCCACGTCGTCTACGGAAGCGTCGACGCGGTGGGGCCGGGGACGGTCCGGCTCGGGACGTCCCGCGGGGTCGCGCTGGTCGGTGAAGCGAGTGCCATCCATGAGGCGGGCAGCCGTGTCGAGTCGGCGCTCGCATTCGTGAAGGGGGAGTACTACCTCCGCCACGACATCGGGACCAAGAAAGACCTCGAGGCTCGATGGGAGCACATGCGCCGGCTGCGCGCGCCAAACGCCAAGCCCTCTCCTCTCCCGCTGAGCGTCGCGCCTCCTGATGCTCCCGCGTCGAGCGCCGGCCCACCGGAACAGCTCCTGAGCTGAGTGGGGTCCGACCCGGGGGCCCTTACATGCGCTCATCGGCGTCGCGCGGGACCGCCGGGGGGAGCGCTCGCCTCTTTACCGGCGAGCCAGCGGGCTGAGAGCGGCGAATCCGTGGACCTCGGGCGATCCGGCCGGGCGAATCCCGTTATGGTCGTTCCTCCCCCGAGGATGGGGACCCCGAGCCCGAGAGATGCCTCCGACCTCGACGCCCGAGATGGAGACGGCGATCCCCGCCAGCACGAGGGCAAGGCGAATCACGGGACATACGGGTGGTTTCGGAATCGCATTCTCCCCGCGATGAGCCCAAACAGATCGTCATGTGTCTCAGCGCCATGCACCCCGAAGCCGGTGGGGGCATTGTCCTGAGGCCGAGCCCGTCACGTTCGATCGTGCGACTGTCCGCCCCGGCACGGCCAACCGTCAAATATCCACCGCCGGCTTCGAGGTGCGTGAAGTTTTGTCCCAAGTGCAAGCGATCGATGCACCCCAACCGTGCCGCCGGAGTTTGGCGATGCGCGGGGTGCGGCACCACGCTGCCGCTCGGTGCCGGCGTCGCGGTCGTTCACGCGCATCCGGCGCGTCGAACCGTGGATGTCGTCGAGACGAAGACCGCGACTCTTCCGAAGACCGCCGAGGTCTGCCCGAAGTGCGGCCATGACGAGGCATACTGGGTGCTAAGGCAGACGCGGGGCTCGGACGAGCCCGAGACGCGGATCTTCGAGTGCACGAAATGCGGGCACAAGTGGCGGGAGTACCAGTGACCCCGACGCGTTTTGACTCGGTTGCCCGCGCGTTCGATCCCGACGCGGAAGGCTCGACCGTGCACCTCCGGGGCTGGGTGCTAAGGTCCCGATCGTCCGGGGGGATCCTGTTCCTCGTGCTAAGGGACCGTACGGGTTTCGTACAGGTTACCGGCCGCCGAGACGTTCTCGGCGATGCGGCGTTTGACGCCGCCGAGCACGTGCAGGTCGAAGGATCGATCGAGGTCGATGGGGCCGTCGCTTCCGACCCGCGGGCCCCCGGGGGCCGCGAGGTGCGGGCGACCCGCATCGGCATCGTAGACGCCGGAGAGCCGTTCCCGATTTTTTCCGAACAGACCGAGGAGTTCCGGCTCGACAAGCGCCATCTCGCGATCCGATCCCAGGAATTCGTCGCGACGTTCCGCGTCAAGGCCGAAGTCCTGCGCGCGCTACGCGCATTCATGGAGCGGGAGGAGGTCCTCGAGATCACGCCGCCGATTATCACCGGGAACGCCGCGGAGGGCGGATCGGAGGCGTTCGTGATCGATTACTTCGGGCGCCCGGGGTACCTCGGCCAGACTGCCCAGCTGTACCTCGAAGCGATGCTCGCGCCCCACGAGCGCGTTTACGGAGTGACGTACTCGTTCCGTGCGGAAAAGTCTCGGACGCCGCGTCACATTACCGAGTTCCTCCACCTCGAGGTCGAGCTCGCCTGGTGCGACCTCGACGGGTTGCTCGACTTCATCGAACGGATGTTCGCCGACGTCTGCCACGTCGTGTCCGAACGATGCCCGAAGGAGCTCGAGTTGTTGGGTCGTCCTCCCGCGGAGCTCGCCGCGATCTCCACGCCCTTTCCCCGAATCACGTACGCTCAGGCGATCGACCGCCTCGAGCGCGAGGGGTTCCCGGTGCACTGGGGCAGCGACCTCGGGAGCGCGGAGGAGCGCGCCCTGACAATCTCGGAGCGTGCGCCGCTCTTCGTGGTACGGTATCCGCGCGAGCTCAAGGCGTTCTACATGCTGCAGACTCCGGGAGATCCGAAAACGGTCGAGGCGGCCGATTTGCTCGGTCCGGAAGGGTATGGGGAGATCGTCGGCGCGTCGTGCCGCGAGACGAGCATCGAGCATTTGATTGAGCGGCTGCGGGCGATCGGCGCCGACCCGAGCGCGTACGAATGGTACTTCGACCTCCGTCGTCACGGCAACGTGCCGCATGCCGGTTTCGGCATCGGGATCGAGCGTCTCCTCCGCTGGATGCTCCGTCGCGAGCACATCCGAGACACGACGCCCTTCCCGCGGACTCCATCGCGACACACGCCCTAGTGAACCGTCCGCCCCGTTCTCCTCAGGAGCGGAGCCCAGGGCCGCCGACGCTACCGGTTTCTTCGGCCCAATCGATTTCACGATGGGTAAGATTCAATAGCGGTTGACGGCCTTTGGGACGACGAGTCCCGTACCGGAGATCGTAAGGTGGCAACGGAGCATCGACCGGAACGGGAAGCGCCTCCCGCAGCCGTAGTGAAATCCCCTCTTCCGCCCGTCGTCGAACGGATCACCCACGAGGATATCCCGGCGGTAACCGCGCTCTACAAGAAGGTCTGGGAATACGAGCCGACTGGGCTACCGGCGGAGCTCGTGAAGTCCTGGCAGCCGTCCCCGCTCGAGTTCACGAGCTGGATGGAGGGCGTCACGTACTTCGCGGCGCGCCGCGACGGCCACGTTGTCGGTGTCCTCGGCTGCGAGCTCGAGCACGGAAGCTGCCACCTGGTCGACCTCGCGGTCGATCCGGAGGCGCGGCGGCAAGGCGTCGCGAGCGCGCTAATCGTGGCGGCGATGGACTGGGCGAAGCGGTCGAACGCGCTCGAGGTCTGGGTGGAGGTGCTCGCCCGGTTCACCGCCGCGGCGGCGCTCTTCACCCATCGGGAGTTCGTCGAGTGCGGCGTTCTCCACAAACACCATTGGTACGAGGACGTCCGGGTGTTCGAACGGCTGCTCTAAAGCGCACGGGGTCGCTAGCGGCCGTGGCTCGTCGACGAAGATCGGACCGGTCGGCTCGGGGGGAGCCCGTGACGCTGCTGGAGCGCGCGGAGGCGCCGTAGCGCCTCCTCCGGGTGACCCCGGAAGAACTCCCGCGCGCCGCGCGCGAGCTCCGTCGCCTCGAGCTCGGTGGCGATCCCGTGCGCCCGCTCGCTCAAAAGGTAGTCCCCGTACTCGGTGATGTACCGCGGGAGGCCGGCCTTGAGCCGGTTCACCGCCTGGAGCCGGAGCGACCGGATCTGCTGCTTCAGCGGGGCGAGCTTGCCGGCGCGCAGCTCCCGTTCGAGGTCGTCGGCGACCTCCGCGGGGTCCTGCGGCGGTTCGAC